>JBIKQY010000384.1:0-3019 GCA_044349465.1 Limnohabitans sp.
CCCGCATCGGGCGCACGCACCTGGGTTTGCGTCAGGCGCACGGTTTGCAACTGCACCATGGCGCGCGCCGATTGCACGCGGGCCACAGAAGAGGCCTCAGCCGCCACTGCCTGGCTTAGCTGCGCGTTGCTGAAAAAGCCTTGCTGCTGCAGGCTGCGGGCGCGATCGGCTTGGGCTTTGGCCTCTTGGCTGCTGGCCGTGGCTTCGGCCAAAGCGCCTTCGGCCTGCGCCAGCTCGGCGCGCAAGGTGTCAGCCTGCAACACCGCCAGCACGTCACCGCGCTGCACCCGGTCACCCACGTTCACGCGCACATCGGTGATCTTCAGGCCATTGGCCTCGGCCCCAACGATGGCTTCTTGCCAGGCGGCCAGGTTGCCGTTGGCGCTGATCTTTTGCGTCAGGTTGCTGGCTTGAGGGCTGGTGACGGTGACGGTGAGGGAGGGTTTAGCGGCGCTGGGGGCGGCAGGTGCCTGGCCTTGTGCCTGGATGGTCACAAAAAAAGTCAGCCCGCACAGCAGGCCGATGGTCCTATATAGCTTGGTCATTGTTACTCACACAAAAAGTCGTTTGGTGAGTTTACGACCAGTGCCTGTTTTCACCTGAGTTCTGTCTTTTTAGTCTCATGGGAGAGCGGCCATTGGCCACCCCCATAGCCGTCCATCCCTGCCTCGCCCCATCAGAGGCGGTTCATGCCTGAATTCAGAATTTGGCGGTCAGGGCCAGGCTGAGAGTCCTGCCCCACAATGAGTGATCACGCGTGTTGAATCCGAAGACCTGCCCAGCAGTACTGGTGAATGCTTGAGGGGCTTGACGATTCATTACATTGCCGATGGTGGCTCTCAAACTCACGGCCGTACTGATCTGGTAGCTTGCATTGACGTCCAGTGTCGTGAATGAGGGAACATCAAAGCCCGTGAGCGGGGTACTTTGCAGCGTGGCCACATTGACCCCGGATCGATCCTGATCGGCATAGCCGGACGTGTGGTTCAACACCCCATGCAAGCTCCAGGTCGCCGTCGTCAGCCCTGCAATCCAGCGCATGCGCAGACGTGGTGTGATGCTGTCGGTGATGTTGTTGTACCTTGCCAGATCCGACACAAAATTTTGACCAGGCTCAGACTGGTCTTTTGACTTGAGGTTGTAAGTGCCCTGGATAAACAGGTTCCATTGGCCCATGTCGGTGGGCGCACGCCAGCGCACATCAAAATCAATGCCTGTTTTTTGGCGCTGTCCAATGTTGTAGTTGGGCAAACGCATGGCCAAGGTATTGTTTTGGACCACATAAAATTGCGCGTATTTGAGGGGGTCAGCGTAGACCGCAGTATCGGACAAGGTGGAAATCACATCGCGCATGTCGATAGACCACCAATCGGCTGTGACAGAGAAATTACGTGTGGGGCGGTATGCGAAGCCCAATGACTTTTGCTCTGACAGCTCGGGTTTCAAGTTTGGATTGCCATTGCCGTAAATGGGCAACGCACTTTTGTCACAAGTGACCGTGCGTCCATTGCTTGCGCTGAGATTGGCGACCAAGGACCGCATGTCCGGCTTACATTCATTGAGGTATGCCGTTGCGCCAACGGCATACAGTTTGCTGATGTCCTGCATTTGAGCCAGAGATGGCGCCCGAAACCCAGTACCCCAAGAAGCCCTGGCCGACCAACCATTTTCGAAGTCAAACCGCGAAGCCAGCTTGCTGTTGTTCGTGGTGCCCACATCGCTGTAGCGATCCGATCGTGTGGACGCGGTCACGTCCCATTGCGGGGTCACCGGCAACTGAAGCTCCAGATAGGCGGCCTGGATGTCTCGCGCCGCCTGAAAACTCGGCTGAGATTCCGTGTTCGAGATATAACGGTAATCAGTGGTCTCACGCCGCCACTCCAAGCCTGTGCCCAACATCACATCCTTGCCTTGAATCTCCATCAAGGGGCGTGATGCCCTGAGATGGCCAACCGTCGTGCGGGTGGTGCCCTCATCCCAGGGTTGCCAGACATTGCGCAAACCATTGAGCGTGGCCGTCAAGGGGTTGTCAGCCGTCAGGGGTTTGAGCATGTTCGGATCGGTTAACACCCGGCCACTGACCAGACCCTGTCCCACAAAATCCGTGAACTCCAAGCTGCGAAACACTTGCGCTTGGGCCTTGTACAACTGGGCGTTGTAGTCCCAGCCTCCCCATTCCCCTTTGAGGCCCGTCGCCACCCGCCAGTTATTCTGCTCATACGCCCGTTTGAGCCCTTGCAACAAGGTAGGTGACCAGAGAAACTGGGTCTTGGCGGGGTTAAGTCCGGCACTGAGCGCCTCTTGGTAACCCACCGATGTGGGCGATGCGCCAATCGTGTAGACCAGTTGACGCCATCCTTGCGCAGCCATCTCACTGTCCTTGAGTTGTGAATGCAGGATTTCGGCATAAGCGGTGGTGCCCTCGCCCAGCCATTTTTCGCCACTGAGCAACAGCTTTCGGCTCTCGTGTTGGGGGTAGATGGTCAACGCCGAGTAGGTGTTGTACTGGCACGATGGCTGACCCAGCATGGGCACATAACCACTCGGGCACTGGCCGTCCTGGTGCAGCAAGCTGAACACCTTTCTGGGCGTTCCGGTGGTCGCATTGGCGGGCTGAAAGAACACACCCGGCGTGGTGTAAGAGGTCACTCGAGCGCCGTCTATGGCGTACGCTTGGCCATCACGCTCGACCATATACCGGCCCTGGGCATACTGCGGACGGTCACTCGATTGCAACGGGTCCCGGTGAAGCAGTTCTGCCGTGATCCTCAGGCTGTAGCCATCTTTTTTCAAATTGCCCTTGCCAGCGTTCAACATCAGTTGATGACCTTGGCCGCCACCTTGTGTGGTGCTCCATTTTTCCGCCGTGATTTCAAAGCCCTTTTGATCGGAGCGCGTGATGATGTTGATCACCCCAGCGATGGCATCCGAACCATAAAGGGACGAGGCTCCATCTGACAGGATCTCGATCTTTTCTATGGCCGATATTGGCACCGTGTTGATGTCCACACTGGGCCGG
>JBIKQY010000057.1:0-10390 GCA_044349465.1 Limnohabitans sp.
CGAGCTGGCCGTGGGCCATGGCTTCAAGCGGCTGACGGTGATCGAGCAGCAGTTTGGCGGGGTGGCGCAGCACTTGCGGCGGGTGGCGGGTTTGTCCCAACCCTGAGCCTCTGGGTGTTTACCCCCGCATCAACTTCTGAATCAAATCCGCAGCCCCTGTGGCCTCGTATTTACGCATGAGTTTGACGCGGTAAATCTCCACCGTGCGGTGGCTGATGCCCAAGGCTTTGCCAATTTCTTTGCTGGTCAATCCGTCCATCAGGTGCGCAGCGACTTCGCGTTCGCGGGCGGTGAGTTCGGCTTTGACGGGTTTGCGGGCTGACAGATCTTCAAAGGTCCAGATACCGGCTTCGTGCGGGGCTTCACGGTTGAGCGCGCGGCCCGTCACATGGCACCAGAAGGTCTCGCCCTTGAAGCGGCCGTCCACGCGTTTCATCACCCGGTCGTCGGCATAGACGCCTTTGGCGTTCAGGATGGGGGCAATGCGCTGGCCGGTGCGCTCGTATTCGTCGGCGCTGGGGTAGAGCAGCTGAAAACTTTGGCCAATCAGTTGCTCGCGGCTCACACCAAACATCTCGCATACGCGCTGGTTGCAGTCGATGATGGCGCGGTTGCGCGAGAGCACCAGGCCGATGGGGGCCAGGTCAAAGGCGAGGCGGTAATCGATGTCTGAGTTCATGAGCGGGATGGCCTGCAGCTAGGGGAAGCCCTCTACGAAAAACTACGTAGTTGAATACGTAGTATCGTAATGCTTTCATTCATCCTCTATGGGAGACCGGTGTGAACAAGATTTATCCCTCCGCAGCCGAGGCCTTGAAGGGCATCGTGGCTGACGGTCAATTGTTTGGCGTGGGCGGTTTTGGCCTGTGCGGCATTCCCGAAGCGCTGATTGCCGCCTTGCGCGACAGCGGCGTGCAGAACCTGACGGCGATTTCCAACAACGCGGGCGTGGACGATTTTGGTCTGGGCTTGCTGCTGCAAACCCGCCAGATCAAGAAGATGATTTCTTCCTATGTGGGCGAGAACAAAGAGTTCGAGCGCCAGTACCTGGCGGGCGAGCTGGCTTTGGAGTTCACGCCGCAAGGTACGCTGGCCGAGAAGCTGCGTGCAGGCGGCGCGGGCATTCCGGCTTTCTTCACCAAAACGGGTGTGGGCACCTTGGTGGCCGAGGGCAAAGAGCTGCGCGAGTTCGATGGCGAGACCTATGTGATGGAGCGCGCTTTGGTGCCCGACGTGTCGCTGGTCAAAGCGCACCGCGCTGACAAGTCTGGCAACCTGCAGTTCCGCTACACCTCGCGCAACTTCAACCCGGCTGTGGCCATGGCCGGCAAGATCTGTGTGGTCGAGGTCGAGGAGATCGTTGAGACCGGTGAGATGCACCCCGACAGCGTGCACCTGCCTGGCATTTATGTGCACCGCATCGTGTTGAACGCAAGCCCTGAAAAGCGCATCGAGAAACGCACCATTACAGAAAAGGCGGGCGTATGAAGCCCGCCGTGACAGAAAAAACAGGAGCCTGATATGAGCTGGAGTCAAGACCAAATGGCCGCCCGTGCGGCCCACGAACTGGAAGACGGTTTTTATGTGAACCTGGGCATCGGCATCCCCACGCTGGTGGCCAACTTTGTGCCGGCAGACAAAGAAGTCTGGCTGCAAAGCGAAAACGGCATGCTGGGCATTGGCCCTTTCCCGACCGAAGACGAAGTCGATGCCGACCTGATCAACGCGGGCAAGCAAACGGTGACCACCATCAAAGGTTCGTCGATTTTTGGCAGCGAGCAGTCGTTTGCCATGATTCGTGGCGGCAAGATCAACTTGTCGATCCTAGGCGCGATGCAGGTGACCGACAAGGGTGACCTGGCCAACTGGATGATCCCCGGCAAGATGGTCAAGGGCATGGGCGGCGCGATGGACTTGGTGGCGGGCGTCAAGCGCGTGATCATCTTGATGGAACACGTGGCCAAAAAGAAAGACGGCACCGAAGACATGAAGATCCTGCCCGAGTGCACATTGCCGCTGACCGGCAAGGGCGTGGTTGACCGCATCATCACCGACCTGGCCGTGATGGACGTGACCGAGGCGGGCCTGAAAGTGGTCGAGTTGGCACCGGGTGTGACGCCTGAGTTGCTGCAAAGCAAGACGGGTGTGAAGCTGATTTTCTGATCGGTTGCTGCGTTCATGACAAAAGGCCCGTTAAGGGCCTTTTGTTTTGATGAATGGCTTGTTGGGGTTAGCCCTGCGTGAGGCGCTCACCGGTCGGGCTCATACGTGCTTCGCTCGCCAAATCGCCCGATCCGGTGAGCGCCTCAAACAGGGCTCGTGGGGGTCTTGCTGATTCCGGATGGATGCTGTCGGTCTATGTCGGTCGGCACCTTCAGGTCCTACCTGCGGATCACGAAATCAGGCCCTTAACTGCGCCTGTAATTGTGCCACCTGCGCCCGCAAAGCTTGGTTTTCTTCCGTCAAGGCGGCGACCTGCTTGTGCAGGGCTTGGAGTTCAGTGGGTGCGCTGTCTGCGCTGCCCTGATCGCCAGAGGACTTGGTGTCTGTCGGCGTTTTGCGGTGGACATCGCGCACCCGCTTGGCCGCTTGCTTGAGTTCATCTTTGCCGCCCAGGGCGGCGCTTTTTTGCTCTTCGGCGGGCAAGCTGGCCACGGCCGCAGCCGCGTTGATGGAGATGGCGCCGGACTTGACGGCCGCCACCAATTCGGGGGCGGCTTGCTTCTGGATTTTTTCGATATGCAGCACTTGGCTGTTGCTCAGTCGTGCAGCTTTGGCGATGTCGGCGCGGCTTTTGAGGGGATTGGGCTCGGGGGTTGTGGCCTCTTGTGTCGCGTGGTTCACGTTGGCCGTCGCGACTGCGTGCGACGAACCCGTGGCCGCGATGGTTTGGGCACGCCGCTCGGCCAGAATTTCGCGCTTGCGCAAGGCCAACACGCCGCGCTGAAAATCCGACACGCTGCGCCGCCCCAGGTGCTGGTCGATCATCCACAGGTGCACGTCTTCCATCGATTGGAATCGCGTGTTTTGCACCGTCTGAAAGGGCAGGCCGTGCTTTTGGCAAATGCCGTAGCGGTTGTGTCCGTCCACCAGCACATCGCCCCACAGCACCAGCGCGTCGCGGCAGCCTTCAGCCAGAATGCTGCGCTCCAGTGCGGCGTGTTCGTCGGGTGTGAGCGGGTCGATGTAGGCTTTGAGTTCTTCGTTGACGGTGATCTGCATGGGAGGTTGGCCGGGGAGGGCGCAGGCAAGTCGGGTTTGAAAATGCCGAAGGCCCCTTGCGGGGCCTTCGTTGACTGAGCTTGAAAGAGGCTGATTGAAACCTTGGAGCGGGTGATGGGAATCGAACCCACGTTATTTGCTTGGGAAGCAAGAGTCCTACCATTGAACGACACCCGCGAAGCGTGAATTCTAATCGCTTTGGCGCGTCTCAAGTCTCGGCATCAATGATCGCAAAGTTAAAATCCTTCGATGCTTAGCCCCCTCAAAAAAAACCAAGCCTTGAACTTCCAGCCTTGGTTTTTGTTTTTGCTGGCCTGCTACACCGTCCTCGAGTTGTCCTTTAACCACCGTCTGCTTGAATTGGCGGGTGATTTGCAATGGAACACCACCACGGTGCAATTGAACGATATTGAGATTTGGGGGCGCATCGTTTCGGGTTTGGGTTTGGCTTTGTTGTTGATGCGTTGGCTAGGCAAATGGGTGCGGTCCAGGTTTTTACTGCTGGTGATCTGCTGCGCGCTGGGTTTGCTCAGCATGTGGCATGTGCAAAAAGCTTTGGTGGACACCATCGTGGCGCGTGCCGACGAACAAGACTTGACCATGAGCTGGAAGTCGCAGATGAGCACGCAAGAAGCGCTCAATGGACGCATTTTGCTTCGAGGCGAAACCTTGCTGACCAGCCCGGCACCTCCAGACATTCGTCCCGTGATGAGCGCTTTGTGGGCCTCTTCGGTGGCTGGCTTGTACCCTGAAGATCTGGAATCGGATTCGGGTGCATCACAACTGATGGGCAGCTTTTTTGCCCCGCAAATCACCCATTCGCAACGGGTTGCGGCTTACCGCAAAACCGTCATGACGCCGGTGGTGCTGGCCGCTTCCTTGATGTTTGGTTTGCTCAACCTGTGTCAACTGTTTGCGGGTTGTGTCGCTTGGCTGATGATGGCCAGCGGTCAAGACCGCCTTTTGCAGCGCTGCAAGCCGTGGTTGCTTTCGGCATTGACGGTGCTGTGCATGGCGCTGAGTTGGTGGCCTGGCAATGTGTGGACCACATCGCCAGCTTATCAACGGGTGGCCAGTCCTGCGCTGTGGGCGGACAAACCCTACTTGGCCCCTTTTGTGGCGTGGAGTGTGCGCGCCGAGCCGGCTTGGGCAGATTCAGTGGCGTGGGTTCACCGGGCTTTGCTGCAAGATTTCGAATTCAAGGTGCCGTTTCACCACTGGCTGGGGCATGAGGGTGTGCAACCCTCATCCCCGGCTTTGCCGTTGCGCTGATCTTGGGGCTGGCATCACTTCAGGATGTCGCCCATGCAGAGGTACTTGATTTCCACGTAATCGTCCATGCCGTGGTGTGAGCCTTCGCGGCCCAGGCCCGACTGCTTGACGCCACCGAAAGGCACATGTTCGGTGGCCAAAATGCCCACGTTGATGCCGACCATGCCGTATTCGAGCGCTTCGCTGACGCGGAAGATGCGGCCCACATCGCGGCTGTAGAAGTAACTGGCCAAGCCAAACTCGGTGTTGTTGGCCGCATCAATGGCCTCTTGCTCAGTCTTGAACTTGAAGATGGGTGCGAAGGGACCAAAGGTTTCTTCTTTGGCGCAAACCATGTCGGCGGTGGCATCGGCGATCACGGTGGGCTCAAAGAACTGACCTTCCAGGCGCTTGCCGCCCGCGAGCACACGGCCACCTTTGGCGATGGCGTCATTGACATGGCGCTCGACCTTGTCGAGGGCTGCGGGCTCGATCAGTGGGCCTTGGTTCACGCCATCGGCGAAACCGTTGCCCACTTTGGCTGTTTTGACTTTGGCCGCGAACTTGGTGGCAAATTCTTCGTACACCGATTCCTGCACATAAAAACGGTTGGTGCACACGCAAGTCTGGCCTGCGTTGCGGTATTTGCTGGCGAATGCGCCTTCCACGGCGCTGTCGATGTCGGCGTCTTCAAACACGATGAAGGGCGCGTTACCGCCGAGCTCCAGCGACATTTTCTTGACGGTGGGGGCTGACTGCGCCATCAAAATGCGGCCCACTTCGGTCGAGCCGGTGAAGCTGATGTGGCGCACTACGTCGCTGGCGCACAGCACCTTGCCCACGGCAATCGAGTTGTCGGCGTCGGCGGTGATCATGTTGAGCACGCCCGCAGGAATGCCCGCACGGATGGCCAGCTCGGCCGCTGCCAAGGCCGTGAGCGGCGTGAGTTCGGCCGGTTTGATGATGACCGGGCAGCCCGCGGCCAAGGCTGGTGCGACTTTGCGGGTGATCATGGCCAGCGGGAAGTTCCACGGCGTGATGGCCGCGCACACGCCAATGGGCTGCTTGAGCACCATCAGGCGGCGGTTGTTGTCGAACTGGGGCAGGGTCTCGCCGTTGACGCGCTTGGCTTCTTCAGCGAACCACTCCACAAAGCTTGCGCCATAAGCGACTTCGCCTTTGGCTTCAGGCAGTGGCTTGCCTTGCTCGGCGGTCATGATCCGTCCCAGGTCGTCCTGGTTCGCCATCAGCAGGTCGTACCACTTGCGCAAGATGATGCTGCGCTCTTTGGCGGTTTTGGCTTTCCAAGCGGGCCAGGCGGCGTTGGCTGCGGCAATGGCTTGCTCGGCCTCGGCAGGGCCCAAGTTGGCCACATCGGCCAAATGTTGACCCGTGGCGGGGTCGGTTACGGCAAAGCGGCTGTTGCCCGGCACCCATTGGCCGTTGATCAGGGCGTCGGTCTTGAGCAAAGTAGGGTCGTTGAGCAGGGCGAGGGGGGATGTCTTCATGTCCATGGAATCTCCGTTAATTATTTAACCTGTTAAATGAATTGTGCCATGTCTTGCACGATATCGCAGCGGTCTTGCCTTGCCTGTCACGCAAACAACTGCCATCTGGGCAAACTTATAATGATGGGCTGCACTTAAAGCAAAGAACACAATGAGCCAACCCGTTATTTCCGTCTCCGACATCCGCAAGACCTTTCTGGACTTTTTTGAGTCCAAGGGCCACACCGTGGTGGCGTCCAGCCCCCTGGTGCCGGGCAACGACCCGACCTTGATGTTCACCAACTCGGGCATGGTCCAGTTCAAAGATGTGTTTTTGGGCTCGGACAAGCGCTCGTATGTGCGCGCCGCCTCTGTGCAAGCTTGCCTTCGTGCCGGTGGCAAGCACAACGACCTGGAAAACGTGGGCTATACCGCGCGCCACCATACCTTTTTTGAGATGTTGGGCAACTGGTCGTTTGGCGACTACTTCAAGCGCGAATCGCTGGAGTGGGCGTGGGAGCTGCTGACCCAGGTCTACAAACTGCCCGCCGACAAGCTGTACGCCACGGTGTACATGGAAGACGACGAAGCCCATGCCATTTGGGAGAATATTTTTGTCAAGGCCGGCTGGACGCCTGAGCGCATCAAGCACGAGAACCGCATCATCCGCATCGGTGACAACAAGGGTGGTCGCTACAAGTCCGACAACTTCTGGATGATGGCCGACACCGGCCCTTGCGGTCCTTGCTCAGAGATCTTTTACGACCACGGTGCCCATATTCCTGGCGGCCCACCCGGCAGCCCTGACGAAGACGGCGACCGTTTCATCGAAATCTGGAACAACGTGTTCATGCAGTTCAACATGGACGAGTCCGGTGCAGTCACGCCGCTGCCCGCGCCTTGTGTGGACACCGGCATGGGCCTGGAGCGCTTGGCTGCCATTCTTCAACACGTGCACAGCAACTACGAAATCGACATTTTTGACGCGCTGATCAAGGCCGCATCGCGCGAAACCGGCTGTACCGATTTGAACAACAAGTCGCTGCGCGTGATCGCCGACCACATCCGCGCCACCGCGTTTTTGGTGAGCGACGGCGTGGTGCCGAGCAACGAAGGCCGAGGCTACGTGCAGCGCCGCATCGTGCGCCGCGCCATTCGTCACGGTTATTTGCTGGGCCAAAAAACCCCGTTCTTCCACAAGCTGGTGCCCGATTTGGTCAAGCTCATGGGTGCGGCTTACCCCAACATGGCCGATCAGGCCGATCGCATTGCCGACATCTTGCGCATCGAAGAAGAGCGTTTCTTTGAGACGCTGCAAAGCGGCATGCAGATTTTGGATTCGGCCCTTGAAGGCGGCGTGAAAGTGCTGCCTGGCGAAGTGGCCTTCAAGCTGCACGATACCTACGGTTTCCCGCTCGATCTGTCGGCTGATGTGTGCCGCGAACGAGGCCTCAGCGTGGACGAAGCCGGTTTTGCCGCCGCCATGGAAAAGCAAAAGGCCCAGGCCCGCGCCGCTGGCAAGTTCAAGATGGACAAGGCGCTGGATTACACCGGCGCTGGCAACGACTTTGTGGGCTATGAAGACCTGACGGCCAACGCCAAAGTGCTGGCTTTGTACGCCGACGGCAACGCCGTGACCGAACTCCAGGCGGGCCAGTCGGGCGTGGTCGTGCTGGACTCCACACCTTTCTACGCCGAGTCCGGCGGCCAGGTGGGCGATCAGGGCATGCTGCACAACGCGGGCGGCCAGTTCAACGTGGCCGACACGCTCAAGATCAAGGCCGATGTGTTTGGTCACCACGGCGAAGTGAAATCGGGCAGCCTGAAGGTGGGTGATGCGGTGCAAGCGCATGTGGATTTGGCCGTTCGCGCCGCCACCGTGCGCAACCATAGCGCCACCCACTTGATGCACAAAGCCCTGCGCGAAGTGCTGGGCAGCCATGTGCAGCAAAAGGGCAGCTTGGTCAATGCCGAACGCACCCGCTTTGACTTTGCGCACAACGCGCCTGTGACTGACGCCGAAATCCGCCAGATTGAAGCCCAAGTCAACGCCGAAATTTTGGCCAACGCCGCCGCGCAAGCGCGTGTGATGGACATTGAAAGCGCACAGAAGACTGGCGCGATGATGCTGTTTGGTGAGAAGTACGGCGAAACCGTGCGTGTTTTGGACATCGGCTCCAGCCGCGAACTGTGCGGCGGCACGCACGTCAAAGCCACGGGCGACATTGGCCTGTTCAAGATCGTGAGCGAAGGCGGCGTGGCCGCTGGCGTGCGCCGCATCGAAGCTGTCACAGGCGCCAATGCTTTGGCTTATTTGCAGTCGCTCGAAGACACGGTGACTCAAGCCGCTGGCGCACTCAAGGCCCAGCCGGCCGAGTTGAATGCGCGCATCCAACAGGTGCTGGACCAGGTCAAGGCGTTGGAAAAGGAATTGTCAGCCGCCAAAGGCAAGTTGGCTTCGGCCCAGGGCGACGAGCTGCTGAGCCAAGCGGTGGACGTCAAAGGCATCAAGCTGCTGGTGGCCACGCTGGAGGGGGCCGACGCCAAGACCCTGCGCGACACCATGGACAAGCTCAAGGACAAGATCAAGACCGCCGTGATTGTGTTGACCGCTGTGGACGGCGACAAGGTGCAGATTGCCGCTGGCGTGACCGCCGACACCGTGGGCAAAGTCAAAGCGGGCGAGTTGGCCAGTTTTGTTGCGGCTCAAGTCGGCGGCAAAGGCGGCGGCAAGCCCGACATGGCGATGGCCGGTGGCACCAACCCTGCGGCCTTGCCCGCAGCGTTGGCCAGCGTGCAGGCCTGGGTGACCGAGCGGGTTTGACGCCAGATGGCTCGTGGCGGCCTGATCGGCCCCGAGTTGGCGTCAAAGCTGCAGTTGTAATTGGCTTTCAAACTCACGGGCTTGCCCCGTGAGCGGATCGGTGAACCGCACCGCATGGGCCAGGAGCTGCAAGGGGTTGCTGAAATCTTCCTGCGCCTCAGGCCCCCGACTCACCGTGGGGTAGAACTGATCACCCACTATGGGCATTCCCATGGCCATCATGTGCACACGCAGCTGGTGACGTTTGCCCGTCACGGGCTCCAATTGGTAGAGCGCGTGCTCGCCCTGAACGCCCAATCGAGTGATGCGGGTTTCGCTGTTGGGCTCCCCCGGAACTTCGCGCATTTTGAAAAAAAACGCCGGGTCTTCGGCCAGGCGGCTGGTGTGCACCCGAGGCAGTGCCAGCTCGGGCCGGTGCGCGGCCACGGCGTGGTAAGTCTTGTGAATACGGTGGTCACGAAACAGGGCGTGGTAGGCATCGCGTTCGTGCAGGCGTTTGCCAAAGAGCACCAGTCCTGCCGTTTCTCGGTCAATGCGGTGCAGGGGCACCAGATCGGCATGGCCCGTCAGGCGTTTGAGCTGGACCAGCAGGCATTGCTGCACATAGGGGCCTGACGGGGTGACGGGCATGAAATGCGGTTTGTCGGCCACCAGCAGGTGATCGTCTTCAAACAAGGCCGCCGCTTGCATAGGCAAGCGTGGTTCGTCAACCACGTTGCGGTAATAAAAGAAGCGCTGCCCAACTTGGCAGGCTTGCTCGGCTTGAGCGCTTTGCCCGCTTTCTTGCAGCACCAGCCCTTGCGCCAGACGCTGCGCCCATTCGCTGCGCGGAATGCCGGGCATGCGCTGCGCCAAAAAATCGAGCAAGTTGGGCCAATGGCCTGCCGGGACAGCCACCACGCTGGCGCTCACGCCCTCGCGCACGGGCATGTGGGCCACGCGTCCCGATCGGGTCATGTCAGACGCGGCGGAACACCAGGTCCCACACGCCGTGGCCGAGTTTCAGGCCTCGGTTCTCAAACTTGGTCAGCGGCCGGTAGTCGGGCTTGGTGGCATAGCCGCCCGATGCATCGCTGGTGTTGGCCAGCAAGGGCTCGGCGCTGATGACGTCCATCATTTGCTCGGCGTAGGGTTGCCAGTCTGTGGCGCAGTGCAGGTAGCCACCCGGTTTGAGGCGCTGGGCCAGCTTGTTCACCAGTTCAGGCTGGATCAAGCGGCGCTTGTGGTGCTTGGTTTTGTGCCAGGGGTCCGGGAAAAAAATGTGCACCCCGTCCAGTACGCCCGGGCTGAGCATGTGGTCAATGACCTCGACCGCGTCGTGGCGCAGGATGCGGATGTTGTGGAGGTTTTGCTCGCCAATGCGTTTGAGCAGGGCACCCACGCCCGCCTCGTGCACCTCGCAACACAGAAAATTGTCATCGGGCCGAACCCCGGCGATGTGGGCCGTGGCTTCGCCCATGCCAAAGCCGATTTCCAAAATAAGGGGTGCTACGCGGCCAAAAGCCGAGCTGGCGTCCAGCGCCTGTGGAGCGTAGGTGAGCAAATTGGCGGGGCCATACAGCTCGTAGGCTTTGGCCTGGCCAATGGTGGTGCGGCCAGCGCGCAG
>JBIKQY010000058.1:0-10376 GCA_044349465.1 Limnohabitans sp.
ATTTGCCCTACAACATCTCCACGCCCATCTTGTTCCATTTGCTGGCGCAGGTCGATGTGATCGAAGACCAGCACTTCATGCTGCAAAAAGAAGTGATTGACCGCATGGTGGCCCAGCCTTCGACTTCGGACTACAGCCGCTTGTCGGTCATGCTGCAGTGGCGGTATGACATGGCCAATGTGCTGTTTGTGCCACCCGAGAGTTTTGATCCACCCCCGCGTGTGGACAGCGCCGTGGTGCGCATGGTGCCCCTGGCCCAGCCGCCCGATGTCCATGTCAAAACGCTGGAAACCTTGGTGCAGGTGGCCTTTAGCCAGCGCCGCAAAATCTTGCGCAACACCTTGGGCAAGTGGCTCGACGAAAAGGGTTTTGCCGGACAGTTTGATTTGCAGCGCCGCGCCGAAGAGGTACCCGTGGCCGAGTTCGTGGCCTTGGCCCAGGCCGTCTGAATACTGAAATATCTGTCACCCCGCACTGGATGCGGGGTCCATGGCTGTTTTGTCTGCCGATCTGAAAATCGTGCATCCCGGCTCGGTGGCCGGGATGACAGAGGGCGATGCCCTGCCATGAAAAAGCCCCGCAGTGCGGGGCTTTTAGCATTCTGGTCCCTGTCATGGGGGCATTCAGAACATCAGGCGGCTGCGAGCCAATACCCTGCGTTGAATGGGCTGCTCATGCGCAGCGCCAAGGGCGAGACGTCCACCAGTTTGTCGGTGGGCATTTTTTCGCCGTCTTCGATCGAATCGGCCATCACGGCGTCCTCGGTTTGTGCCTCCATCGCCCGTCCTGCTTGGCTGTTTTGCGCAGAACGGGCTACAGAAAAGAATAGAAGCATCGGAAGGGTATCTTCCGGTCTCCCCAGTAATCGGCCGTATCGCGGAAGATGTCCAGCAATTGCTCGCGGGCTTCCTTGTCAAACTTGGCGTGCGCAGGGATTTGCTCCAGCACCACCATGAAACCCGGCTGAGGGCCCGACTTGTGCAGGGGGTCGGTCATGCAGTCGTACAAGGCGTCGAAATTCTTGCCAAAGTGCGAGGGCAATGTAAATTGAGCGCCAATCAGGTCCAACACGTCTTGTTTGCTCTGGGCTTGCGCCAAATTGGCATACAAAAAGTGGTGACCCAAACCTTGGGCGGCTTCTTGCAGGTCGCTCACGCGGTATGCGCGAATCGACTGCACGATGTTGGACCGCACGCCTTTCAGGGGCGTCTCTTGGTCCGTGCGAATCAGCATGTCCATCTCCGTGGTCTCTCTCTAAAACTAAAAAATCAGGGCTTCTCGACAATCAGGCGAAAACTCGCGTAATGGTCTTCGGTGTAATAACAGGCTTTCGGGCGGGTGGGCTCCTGGCCACCGCAGACAATGCGGCGGGCGCCTCGGTTGCGTGCCCCAGGTGTCCTGACGGTGTATTCGCGGTAGTGACCCCGCTCATGGCGGGGCAACAATCGCTCGCGGTTGCCAAAAACCGTACCGTCCTTTTCATAAGGGAATGGTCCTCCTTGGAGGATCAACTGGTAAGTTTTTTGGCCTTCGCGGGGCATCTCCGAGACCAACAAGCTTGGCTGGGTTTGCACCTCTTGAGAGGAGCGCGCTTGCACCATATTGGTGCAAACCATCAAAATAAAACCCATCAGCAGGAAGAACCAGCGCTGACGGGCCACGGCTTGTTGTGCCACCCTCATGAATACACCTTTCAGGAGCATCCGGGTTTACCCGAAAACTCGAAGGCGCTAGTGTGTATCAAATGCGATAAAAATGCAAGCGATTGCCCGAAAAATAGGCAAAGACAATTTGTTCACTTTGAGCGCATGTGAGTGCACACACCTACTGAGAGGTTCAACGAGCCGCGTTGGCATCTGCCACGGTGAGGGCCGTCATGTTCACAATCCTGCGTACCGTGGTGCTGGGCGTCAAAATGTGCACGGGTTTGGCTGCACCCAGCAAAACCGGGCCCACGGCGATGTTGCCGCCCGCCGCGGTTTTAAGCAGGTTGTAGGCAATGTTGGCCGCATCAATGTTGGGCAGGACCAACAAATTGGCGTCACCGATCAGACGGCTGTTGGGCATGATGGCTTGGCGTGCCGCGGCGTCCAGGGCCACATCGCCGTGCATTTCGCCATCCACTTCCAGCCAAGGTGCGTTGTGGCGCAGCAAGTCCAGCACATCGCGCATTTTCAAGGCGCTGGGCTGGTTGGATGAGCCAAAGTTGGAGTGTGAGAGCAGAGCGGCCTTGGGCTGGATACCGAAGCGGCGCATTTCTTCGGCGGCCATGATGGTGAACTCGGCCAATTGCTGCGCTGTGGGGTCGTAGTTCACATGGGTGTCCACCATGAAGACCTGGCGACCTGGCAGCATCAAGCCGTTCATGCAGGCATAGGTGTTGACACCTGCGCGCTTGCCGATGACTTGGTCGATGTAGCTCAGGTGCATGGGGTTGGCGCCCCATGTGCCGCAGATCATGCCGTCCACATCGCCTTTGTGCAGCAGCATGGCACCAATGAGCGACAAGCGGCGGCGCATCTCGATTTTGGCGATTTGCTGGGTAACGCCCTTGCGCTCGGTCATGCGGTGGTAGGTCTGCCAGAAATCGCGGTAGCGGTGGTCTTGTTCGACGTTGACCACGTCGTAGTCCAGTTCTTCTTTCAGACGCAGGCCGAATTTTTCGATCCGCTCGGCAATCACAGCCGGGCGGCCAATCAGGGTGGGGCGGGCAATGCCTTCGTCCACCACGATCTGGGCGGCGCGAAGCACGCGCTCTTCTTCACCTTCGCTGTAAGCGATGCGTTTGTTCAGGGCGCGTTTGGCAGCCGTGAAGATGGGCTTCATCATGGTGCCGGAGGCGTAGACAAAGCCTTGCAGGCGTTCGCGGTAAGCGTCCATGTCGGTGATGGGGCGAGAGGCCACGCCGGAGTCAAATGCCGCCTGGGCCACAGCAGGGGCGATCTTCATCATCAAGCGCGGGTCAAACGGCTTGGGGATCAGGTATTCCGGGCCAAATGCCAGAGGTTCACCCACATAAGCGGCTGCCACGACTTCGCTTTGCTCGGCTTGTGCCAACTCGGCAATCGCGTGCACGGCGGCGATTTCCATCTCCAGCGTGATGGTGGTGGCGCCGCAGTCCAAAGCACCCCGGAAGATATACGGAAAGCACAGGACGTTGTTGACCTGGTTGGGATAGTCGGTGCGGCCCGTGGCCATGATGGCGTCATCGCGCACGGCCTTGACATCTTCAGGGTCGATCTCGGGGTTGGGGTTGGCCAACGCAAAAATCAGCGGCGTGGCGGCCATGGACTTGACCATGTCCTGCTTAAGTACGCCACCAGCCGACAAACCCAAGAACACGTCGGCACCGGCCATGACGTCGCGCAATGTGCGGTGCTCGGTCTTTTGGACGAACTGGATCTTGTCCTCGTCCATCAGTTCAGTGCGGCCTTCGTAGACCACGCCCGCCAGGTCGGTGACCCAGATGTTTTCACGCGGAATGCCCAGCTTGACCAACAAGCCCAAGCAAGCCAAGGCCGCTGCGCCTGCGCCGGAGGTGACCAGCTTGATCTTCTTGGGGTCTTTGCCGACGATCTTCAAGCCGTTCAGAATGGCTGCGCCCACCACGATGGCGGTGCCGTGCTGGTCGTCATGAAAGACCGGGATCTTCATGCGCTCGCGCAGTTTGCGCTCGATGTAGAAGCAGTCGGGGGCCTTGATGTCTTCGAGGTTGATGCCGCCAAAAGTCGGCTCCAAAGAGGCGATGATCTCGACCAGTTTGTCCGGGTCTTTTTCATTGATCTCGATGTCGAACACGTCGATGCCCGAGAACTTTTTGAACAGCACGCCCTTGCCTTCCATGACCGGCTTGCTGGCCAGCGGGCCGATGTCGCCCAGCCCCAGCACGGCCGTGCCGTTGGTCACCACGCCCACCAGGTTGCCACGGCTGGTGTACTTGAAGGCGTTGGCCGGGTCTTTGACGATTTCTTCGCAAGGGGCGGCCACGCCGGGCGAATAGGCCAAGGCCAGATCGTGCTGGTTGACCAGCTGTTTGGTGGCCGCGATGGCCACTTTGCCAGGGGTGGGGAACTGGTGGTATTCGAGGGCAGCTTTGCGCAACTGGGCGCGTTTTTCTTCGGCTTGGACCTTGTTGGTCATTGTTATTGCTCCGTTGTAGGGATGTGCTGTCAGGTTGGGCCGGGTTCGGCAACCCATGGGAATGGCAAAAAATTTGTCAACATCCAAGGCGACAGTCGGTCACTATTTTCATTGTAGACCCGTGATTCAATCCTTTGAGTTCGGGTAATGCCCTTCTGAGGTGAGTTGGCTTTTGACTTTTGCGCACAAATGGAGCCGCAATGCAGACTGTTCAACGCAGATGCTTCCAGGCTTTGTGCTGTAAGGCCTCGGTCACGCGGGTCGAGCGTGAACCTGGAATGATTTGAAAAGATACACCGGCTTGCAAACGACCCGTTTGCTCCACTGCCAGATAAAAACCACAGCGCCCGCTTTGCACCATGTCTTGGGCGGCCTGGGCGTAACCCATGACGGCGTTGAACTTGCCGCAGGGCTCGCGCGGCTGGGTCACACGCAAAACCACGTTGCCGAAATCAAGGCGGTCTCCGATGAACAGGTCTTGTTCGAGCAGGCCTTGCAAGCTCAGGTTTTCACCCAAGTAGCCCGGAGCCAAGGGTTCTTCAAACATCGTCGCGCCCTGGGCCTGCCGCTTCGCCTGCCACCAAGGCAGGTGTTCCGAAGGCAAGGCATACAACGCTTTGCTCAGGCCGCCATGCACCGACAAGTCTGCCTGCTCGTCACCGACCAGCCCAAGTACCCCAACCTCGATGAGCCCAGAGACCGTGGTTTTGCCAATGGCCGAGACCAGTTTGCGTCCACCCACCATCAATGGGCGAACCTGGCCGGTCTGGATGGCGAGCAGCTGGCCTGAAAGAACAGCCGTCGAACTCGACGCCATCAACCTATCAGCCCCGCATCAAAGCTTCGATCTCATCGGCCTTGACCGGTACGCCCCGCGTGATCAGCTCACACCCAGTGGCGGTTACGATGGCGTCGTCTTCGATGCGGATGCCGATGTGGTGGAACTGCTCAGGCACACCCGGCGCAGGGCGCACATACAAGCCAGGCTCGATGGTCAGCACCATGCCCGGCTGCAAGATGCGGCTGGGGCGGTCCTTGATGAGCTCACCGCTCAGCGGGTCTTTGCGCTCGCTCACTTGGCCCACCTGCGAAGGCTCGACATAGCTGCCGCAGTCGTGCACATCCATGCCCAGCCAGTGGCCAGTGCGGTGCATATAAAACTGGAAATAACTGCGGTTGGCGATCACGTCTTGCGCGTTGCCCACTTTGTTCTTGTCGAGCAAGCCCACATCGAGCAAACCTTGCGCCAGCACCGCAACGGTGGCTTCATGCGGGTCCACAAAACGCGCACCGGCCTTGGTAGCAGCCACAGCAGCATCTTGCGAGGCCAGCACCAGGTCGTACAAAGCGCGTTGGGCGCCGGTGAATTTTCCGTTGGCCGGGAAAGTGCGGGTGATGTCGCTGGCATAGCCATCGAGTTCGCAACCCGCGTCGATCAGCACCAGATCGCCGTCTTGGATCAAAGCAGTGTCGGCGCGGTAGTGCAACACGCAGGCATTGGCCCCGCCCGCCACGATGGAGCCATAGGCCGGGTATTGCGAACCGTGTTGGCGGAACTCGTGCAGCAGCTCAGCGTCCAGGTGGTATTCGCGCACCTCTTGGCCCGCACGCAGCATGCTGGCGCTGCGCTGCATGGCGCGAATGTGGGCGCGGGCGCTGATGGCGCTGGCGCGACGCATGGTGTCTTGTTCGTGCGCATCTTTGACCAAGCGCATCTCGTCGAGCAGGCTGCACAGGTCGCGCTGCTGCTCGGGGCACAAGGCGCCATAGCGCACCCGCGCACGCACCGACTGCAGCCAGCCGTTGACCAGACTTTCAAGCCCGGTGTGGATGGCAAACGGGTACCAGACGGTGCTGCGGTTTTCCAGCAACTTGGGCATGTGCGCGGCCAACTCGCTGATGGGCAAAGCCCGGCTAACCCCCAAGGCAGCAGGTGCGGCTTCAGGCCCCAAACGGATGCCGTCCCAGATTTCGCGCTCCAGGTCTTTGGGTTGGCAAAATAGCGTGGTCTCGCCATCGGCGGTGATCACCAGCGTGGCATGCGGCTCGGTAAAGCCCGTCAGGTAATAAAAATAGCTGTCATGCCGGTACAGGTAATCGCTGTCGCGGTTGCGCTGGCGCTCGGGCGCAGTGGGGATGATAGCGATGCCGCCAGCGCCCAATTGGGCAGCCAGGCGGGCACGGCGTTGGGCGTAAATAGGGTGAGGGCTCATGTCGGCGTTATAAAAGGGAGATGATGGGATTTGGATGTGGGGTTAAAGTTTGGACGGCACAAGCTT
This sequence comes from Limnohabitans sp., assembly GCA_044349465.1. Lineage (GTDB taxonomy): Bacteria > Pseudomonadota > Gammaproteobacteria > Burkholderiales > Burkholderiaceae_C > Limnohabitans_A. The sequence goes on from JBIKQY010000058.1 coordinate 6,420, forward strand.
TACCCCATGTGTTTTCTGATCACGGTGATCCATTTTGGCTCGCTTGCGCATGCAGCTTCAGACCCAAAGCACCCATGACTTTCAAAATGGTATCAAAGCCCGGGGCGCGATCACCAGACAAGGCCTTGTACAAGCTTTCGCGAGAAAGTCCGGCATCGCGTGCCACTTGAGTCATGCCCTTGGCGCGAGCGATGTCACCCAGGGCTTTGGCAATGAAAGCGGCATCACCATGGGCGTCTTCCATGCAGGCCTCGAGGTAGGCCGCCATTTCTTCTGGGGTGCGCAGGTGCTCTGCAACGTCATAGCGTGTGGTTGGGGTTGTCGGCATTTTTAGTCCTTGAGGTTTTTCGCCAGCTTCAATGCGGTTTTGATGTCTGCGCTCTGGCTGGATTTGTCACCCCCAGCCAAAAGAATCACGATTTCGCGTCCGTTCTGGGTGAAGTACACCCGGTAACCAGGGCCAAAATGCATCCGCAATTCGCAGACCCCATCACCAACAGGCTTCACATCACCGGGATGGCCGGCCGCTAGACGCTCTATCCTGACCAAGATGCGAGCGCGACCCGTCAAATCGTTCAGCCCATCGATCCAGCGTGCGTAAACATCGGTTTTACGAATCTGAAACATACTTGGAGTGTAGCCATGTGGCTACTTGTGTCAATGTGTGAATCCCATTCAGGCATTCAGTTGCGCGAGCCGCTCAGGGGTGCCCACATCGGTCCAGTCGCCCGCATACACCTCGCCGGACACTTGGCCCCGGTCCATCGCCGCACGCAGCAGGGGCGCCAACGCCAGCGCCACGCCCTCGGGGTTGCCGGGGGGCAAGCCGCAGTCGGCAAAAAAGGCTTTTTTGTACAGTGCGACGGTGCTGAAGGTGTATGCGCAGCCGGGGCTGCCTTTGGGCAGATTCAGCACCTGACCCTCAGCCGACAGGCCAAAGTCGCCGCCCGGGTTGTGCGCAGGGTTGGGCACCAGCCACAGGTGGGCCAGTGCAGTGCTGGCGCTAAAACCTGCGACGGCCTGTTGCGTGAACACCAAATCGGGGGCAAACACATCGCCCGCCAACACCCAGAACACCCCATCGAGCTGGGGCAATGCCCGCACAATGCCGCCTGCGGTCTCCAGCGCGTGGCCAAAGTCCTGGCCTTCATGCGAATAGCGGATCTGAACTTCTGGCACGCCGGGCCAGTGGATGTGCTCACCCAAGTTCGCCGGAAACTGCTCGCCCAGCCAGGCGGTGTTGACCAGCTGTTGCACAAAGCCGCCCTTGGCCAGGGCCTGCATGGGCCAGTGCATGAGCGGCTGGCCGCGAACGCGCAGCAAGGGCTTGGGGGTTTGGTCGGTCAAGGGGCGCATGCGCTCGCCGCGTCCGGCGGCCAGCACCATGGCCTGGGCAGGTGGCTTGGCGCTGAGCGAGGGCGCTTGTGATGGGGGGGCAAATGAAGTCGGCATCCCCGGATGTTGCCACGGCCTCAGGCGCTCTCGGGACAGCCCTGGCCAAATGCCGCGCCCTAAACTTCGGCGTGCAGGGCGTTCGCAGCGAACGAGCCAGGCCGCCTCCAGGAGACAGACCCCATGACACGCCCCCCCATCAGCGTCATCAGCGCCGCACAAAACGCCTCACAGCGCCTGGCCGATCGCCACACACCTTTTGTCATGAACGACTGGTACGTAGCCGCCTTTGGCGAGGAGATCAAGGACCAACTGCTGGCCCGCACGCTGCTGGGCCGCCGTTTGGTGTTTTACCGTGCCAGCGACGGCCGTGTGGTGGCGCTGGAAGACCGCTGCCCGCACCGCTCCATGCCGCTGTCGGCGGGCACGCTGGAACAAGACACCATCGTGTGCGGTTACCACGGTCTGCGTTTCAACACCGAGGGCGACTGCATCGAGGTGCCCTCCCAGTCAAGCTGCCCCTCCAACATGGGCATTCGGGCCTACCGCACCCTTGAGCGCGGCGCGGTGGTCTGGATCTGGATGGGTGAGGCCGAACAGGCCGATTTGTCCAAACTGCCCGCGCAAGACTGGATGGCCGATGACCAATGGGAGCGCTCGCAGGGCTATCTGAGTTTGCAGGCCAACTACGTGCGCTTGCACGAAAACCTGCTCGATTTGACGCATTTGAGTTTTTTGCACGCCAAAAGTTTCGGCACGCCCGATTACGCCAAGGCCGCGTTTGAAACGGAAATCGGCGATGGCCAATTCGCCTTGCTGCGAAACGTGGTGCCGACCACGTTGCCGCCCGTGTGGGGTGTGCCCACCGGCCTGACGGGTCAGGGCCAGGCGGCCCGCATCGTGCGTTCCGAGTTCCGCAGTCTGGGCCTGCACGAGGTGTCGGTGCTGTTTTACGACTGCCATCTGAGCGAGACGGAGCGGCCGCAGTTTCGCATCCGCACCGCGCACATGCCCACGCCCGAGACCGCCACCCGCACGCATTACTTCATCGTGCACGGGCGAGACTTTGCGCTGGACGATCCAGGCACCACCCGCTTCATGCACGATCAGCTGTTTGTGGCTTTTCAGGAAGACGTGGACGGCTTGGCGCTGCAGGAGCTTGCCCTGGCCAGCACGCCTGCCGAAGATTTGTACGAGTTTTCAGTCGCTGCCGACGCACCGGCGGTGGCCATGCGCCGCTATGTGTTGGCGCGCCAGCAAAAAGAAGCCAAGGCCTGAGCCGACCCGGGCGTGATGCGCCAGGGTTTTAGACGCTTGTGCCCATCGCCTCGCCCATGCAAATGGGGCGTGCGGGTGTCCAGTCCGGGTTGAACTGCATCACACCTAGGGGGAACAGCATCACGACGGTGGAGCCGAGCAAAAAGCGGCCCATCTCTTCGCCTTGCGCCAAGGTGATGCTGCCCATCTCGTAGGTCCATTCGCGTACCGTGCCCGGGCGCGGCGGGTTGACCACGCCATGCCACACGGTGGCCATGCTGCCCACGATGGTCGCGCCCACCAGCACCATCACAAAGGGGCCGCGCTCGCCCTCGAACACACACACCACACGCTCGTTGCGGGCAAACAGGCCTGGCACGCCCCGTGCGGTGGTGGGGTTGACCGAAAAAAGGTCGCCCGGCACGTAAACCATGCGCGTCAAGCGCCCGGCGCAAGGCATGTGGATGCGGTGGTAGTCGCGGGGGCTGAGGTACAGCGTGGCAAATTCGCCGTCTTGAAACTGCGATGCCAGCGCTGCATCGCCGCCGACCAAAGCGCGGGTGCTGTAGCTGTGGCCCTTGGCCTGAAACACCTGGTCGCCTTCAATCGGGCCGCATTGGCTGATGGCCCCGTCCACCGGGCTGACATACGCCGCAGTGGCCAATGGGCGAGCGCTGGCTTTGAGGGGGCGGGTGAAGAATTCGTTGAAGCTCTTGTAGCTGGCCGTGTCGGGGTTGGCGGCCTCCGCCATGTTCACGTTGTAACGCTTGACAAACCAGTTGATGATGCCCGTGGTCGAGCCGCCCCATTGGCTGCCCGCGACCCAGCCTGCAAAGGCGGTCAGGGCTTGTTTGGGAATCAGGTACTGCGGTAAGACCGCCAGGCGGTCCGAAAAAGAAGGGGAACTTGACATGAAGGGGCAGCAAGCGCGGTGCAGAAGAAGGCCCTGATTTTATCGGTCACCTGCAAACCTGCTCAGGCATGCGGTCACGGGCACAATCCGGGCATGAACACCCCCTTGCTATCGGTCGAACATCTGGTCAAGCGCTACGGCGACGCCACGGTGGTCAATGACCTGTCTTTCCACATTGAGCCCGGCGAATGCCTGGGCGTGATCGGCCCCAACGGTGCGGGCAAAACCACCACGCTGCGCATGTGCCTGGGCTTGTCCGAGCCGAGCAGCGGTGAGATCCGCTACTTCGATGGTCTGCAAATGCCGGGTGATGCCCTTGCCATCAAAGCCCGCCTGGGCGTTGTGGCGCAATCCGACACGCTGGACCCGGACTTCACGGCAGAAGAAAACCTGCT
>JBIKQY010000385.1:0-3007 GCA_044349465.1 Limnohabitans sp.
CGTCCCAGGTCACTTGACCGTCGTAGTGGGTGTGGATGTCCACAAAACCGGGGGTGATCCACAGGCCCGTGGCGTCCACGGTTTGGTGGGCGGGTTCGTCCACCTGTCCCACCGCCACAATGCGGCCTCCGCGCACACCCACATCGGCCACACGGGCAGGTGCACCCGTGCCGTCCACCACGGTGCCGTTCTTAATCAAGCAATCGAGCATCTTTTCTCTTCCAATAAAAAGCCAGTCCCAGGCCGCTGACGATGTGCCAAATGCCCCACAGGCTGGCCAAGGTGACCATCCCTAAGTCACTGCCAAACTGCAAAGCAATGATGCCCAGCGCCAGGCCCGAGTTCTGCATGCCGCCTTCGATCATGATGGCCCTGCGGTCGCGCTCGCTCATGCCCATGGACTTGGCTGTGACCCAGCCCAAAAACAGACCGCTGGCGTTGTGCAGCACCACAATCAAAAACGTGGGCAAGAGGCCCAGCGTCAGCAGCTGCCGCTCCTTGATGAGACCGGCCACGATGAACAAGATCAAAGCGCCCACGGCAAAGTTGCCCAGCGGCTTGCGGATGCGCTGCGTGAGCGCAGGCAGCTGGTGCGAAAACAGCAGCCCCAGCGCCAGCGGAATGCCCAGGACCATCAACAAACTCAGCCAAATGCCCGACGGGTCGATCGACAACTCGCGCAGCCACGACGCGGTTTCGGGGTTGGCCGCGATCATCCAGCTGAAGTTGAAGGGTGTGGCAAACAGCGCAATCAAACTGGCCACGGCCGAGATACTGACCGACAAGGCCGTGTTGCCGCGCCCCAGGTGGGTAACCACGTTGCTGAGGCTCCCTCCCGGGCAGGCCGCCACCAAAATCATGGCCGCCTCGACGTTGGCAGGCAAATCCAGCGCCAGCGTGGCCAGCCAGGTGCCCACAGGCAGCAAGATGAATTGGGGAATCAAGCCGCACAGCACCGCCTTTGGGGCTTGAGCGACCCGCCGAAAGTCCTGGATGCGCAACTCCAGCGACACCGAAAACACCATGGTGGCCAGCACCAAACTCAAAATCAATTGTTGTGAAGTCATGCATTTGTCCTTGGGAAAAGTATAGACAGCCGCAACACCCTGAAGACAAAGGGTTTACACGCAGGTCAACCGCAGACACTACCGCCCTGCCGTCCGAGGCACTCCAGGCCATCCGCTACAATGGAGGCCTATGTTTCACCCCAGTTTGTTCTCTTTGAACCGTGCCAACACCTTCCAGGTGGGTGCGGCTGTGGGTGCTGTCTCTACAAAAACCACGACCATTAAGGGCTGATCCAGTCTGGTTCGTCGTGCGCCCCCCGGCCAGACGAGCCGGGCAAACAGTCTGGTCTGACACTGTTTTAAAACTGAAAGGGCGTTGAAATGAGCAAGTTAGTAGGTTTGGTCGGCTGGCGCGGCATGGTCGGCTCGGTTCTGATGGACCGCATGATTCAGGAAAAAGACTTTGACCTGATCGAGCCCTTGTTCTTCTCCACATCGAACGCGGGTGGCAAAGCCCCCTCGATGGCCAAGAACGAAACCACGCTGCAAGACGCCTTCAACATCGAGCAGCTCAAGCGCTGCGAGATCATCATCACCGCCCAAGGCGGTGACTACACATCTGAAGTCTTCCCCAAGCTGCGCGCTGCGGGCTGGACTGGCCAATGGATCGATGCCGCTTCGACCCTGCGCATGGACAAAGACGCTGTGATCATCCTCGATCCGGTCAACATGCCCGTGATCAAAAACGCCTTGACCCACGGCGGCAAAACCTGGGTGGGCGGCAATTGCACCGTCTCGTGCATGTTGATGGGCGTGGGCGCCTTGTACAAAGCTGGCTTGGTCGAGTGGATGAGCACCCAAACTTACCAAGCGGCTTCGGGGGGCGGCGCGCAGCACATGCGCGAGTTGCTGACCCAATACGGCACCCTGAACGCCGAAGTCAAAGCCTTGCTGGACGATCCCAAGAGCGCGATTCTGGAAATCGACCGCATAGTGGTCGCCAAGCAGCGCGCCCTCACAGCGTCCGAGACCGCCAACTTTGGCGTGCCGCTGGGTGGCTCTTTGATCCCCTGGATCGACAAGGACCTGGGTATTGGCAAAAACCGGGACGAAGCCGGTTGGGGTACTTCCAAAGAAGAGTGGAAAGGCATGGCCGAGACCAACAAGATTTTGGGACTCGGTGAAGGCTTCAACGCTGCAGCCATACCGGTCGACGGTTTCTGCGTGCGTGTGGGCGCCATGCGCTGCCACAGCCAAGCCCTGACATTCAAGCTCAAAAAAGACGTGCCGGTGGCCGACATCGAAGCCATGATCGCCGCCGACAACGAATGGGTCAAGCTGGTGCCCAACACCCGTGAGGCCACCCTCCAAGACCTGACCCCTGTGGCCGTGACCGGCACCATGACCATTCCTGTGGGCCGCGTGCGCAAGCTGGCCATGGGCCCGGAGTACGTCGGCGCGTTCACCATCGGTGACCAGCTGCTGTGGGGCGCAGCCGAGCCGCTGCGCCGCATGCTGCGCATCTTGTTGGACGCTTGATGTTTGAGCGCAGCATTCTTTTTTGCATGACCATTCGGTGAACCAAGCCGCCACTGAAGACATGCTGCGCCCATCCCACTTCCCGGAGAAAAACTCAGCTCTGCCAAGCGCTTGGGTTGTCGCATCGCTGCTGGCCTGCGCCAGCTTGCCGGTCAAAGCATGGGCGCCAGGCCAGTTCTCTGTGGCGTCAGGTTTGGGCGACCCGCTTCGGCCCGCCATTGAGATCACGCAGTACAAAGCCGAAGACCTTCGCAAGCTCACGCCATGGGCTTCAGGCCACATGGCCATGAACTCAACGCTGCCGATCTCACCCGTCGGGGCATTGAACCCCAGAGAAGGAAAACCCCAAGTCTCGGCGATCACTGCATCGCCTTCACTTGACAGCGATGCACGCAACCCCGCAGACGCCATCACCGTGCGTGCAGGCGACACCGCCTCCCAACTGGTTTTTCGAAAAATGC
>JBIKQY010000387.1:0-2993 GCA_044349465.1 Limnohabitans sp.
ACGACGAGCTGGGCAAGAAGATGCTGGCCGAATCCGGTCTGCCGATCATCTCTGCCGACACCATGGCCGAAGCCGCGACAGCCATCGTCGCAGCCGTTAAGTAATGACTTTGGGGGCAGGTCTCTAGAACTGTCCTCAACTGATTAGGAACAAACATGTCCATCTACATCAACAAAGACACCAAAGTCATCACCCAAGGCATCACCGGCAAGACCGGTCAGTTCCACACTGAAAAATGCCAGGAATACGCGAACGGCAAGAACTGCTTCGTCGCGGGTGTGAACCCCAAGAAGGCTGGCGAGTCCATCTTTAACATCCCGATTTACTCGACCGTCAAAGAAGCCGCTCAAAACACAGGCGCCACCGTGTCCGTGATCTACGTGCCCCCAGCAGGCGCAGCCGCCGCCATCTGGGAAGCCGTGGAAGCCGACCTGGACCTGGCGATTTGCATCACCGAAGGCATTCCAGTGCGTGACATGCTCGAAGTGCGCAACAAGATGAAGGCCAAAGAAGCCGCTGGCGGCAAGCGCACGCTGCTGCTGGGCCCCAACTGCCCAGGCCTCATCACCCCTGACGAAATCAAGATCGGCATCATGCCCGGTCACATCCACCGCAAAGGCCGCATTGGCGTGGTGTCCCGTTCGGGCACTTTGACCTATGAAGCCGTGGCGATGTTGACCGAAGTGGGTCTCGGCCAGTCCAGCGCCGTCGGTATCGGTGGCGACCCGATCAATGGCTTGAAGCACATCGACGTGATGAAGGCTTTCAACGACGATCCCGACACCGACGCTGTCATCATGATTGGCGAAATTGGCGGTCCAGACGAAGCCGAAGCCGCCATGTGGTGCAAGGCCAACATGAAGAAGCCCGTGGTTGGCTTCATCGCTGGTGTGACTGCCCCTCCCGGCAAGCGCATGGGCCACGCAGGTGCCTTGATCTCTGGCGGTGCCGACACGGCCGATGCCAAGCTGGCCATCATGGAAGAGTGCGGCTTCATCGTCACGCGCAATCCGTCTGAACTGGGCAAATTGCTCAAGGCTCAGCTCAAATAACCGTTTTCGTTGCACAAGTGACAAGCCCCACCCTGCAACAGGGGTGTGGTTTGCCACAATAGCCAAGCCGGATGTCCTGCACGACAATCCGGCTTTCTGTTTTTTCAACTCATGCTTCGCCGGCTACGCGCCTGTGACAAAAGGAACACCGTGGAAGAATTTCTGACCCCTCATTTCTGGTTCGCCGTCGGCCAGATCATCATGATTGACATCTTGCTGGGCGGTGACAACGCCGTGGTGATTGCGCTGGCCTGCCGTCAGTTGCCGGACCACCAACGCACCAAAGGCATCATGTGGGGCACCGCCGGTGCCATCGTGCTGCGCGTGATCCTGATCTTTTTTGCGCTCACCTTGCTGGCCATCCCCTTCCTCAAGTTCGTGGGCGCCGTCTTGCTCATCTGGATTGGCGTGAAACTGCTCACCCCCGACGCGGACGACGACCACAGCAACATCCAGGGCAGTGACAAGCTCTGGGGCGCGGTCAAAACCGTGATCATTGCCGACTTGGTGATGAGCGTGGACAACGTGATTGCCATCGCCGGTGCCGCCCAAACTTCGGGCAATGCCGACCACCAAATGCCCTTGGTCATCTTTGGCCTGTTGGTCAGCATCCCGATCATCGTTTGGGGCAGCCAGTTGGTGCTCAAGCTCATGGACCGTTTCCCGATGATCATCACCGCCGGCGGCATGCTGCTGGGCTGGATTGCGGGCACCATGATGCAAACGGATCCCGGCTTGGTGGCGTACTTGCCGCAAGACAAGGTGTGGGGTTATGCCATGGGCCTGGCCGGTGCTTTGCTGGTGCTGGCTTTGGGCAAGATCATCATGGCGCGGCGTCCGGCTTCTCAAGAAGCGGCCTGAGACGCAAGCGGCTGCTGTGCAGCCCGGTTTGTGTGGCCGTCGCCTTGCGCCAGGCCTCTTTCAGCACTGGAGTTCGGGTGACGTATGGATTACCATCGTCACCCATTCACCAGGGAGCACATGCCATGCAAAAAAGGCAACAAGGTTTGACACTGATCGAGCTGATGATCGTCATTGCGATCATCGGTATTTTGGGCGCTTTGGCCCTACCGGCTTACCAGGACTACAGCATCCGGGCGCGGGTCTCTGAGATGCTGCTGGCCGCAGGCGGGTGTAAAACCGCCGTCAACGAGGCCATCACCTCCGCTTCACAAGCCGATGTTTCGGCCTCATTGCCGACTGTTTGTGAAAATCAGACCAGCAAATACGTCAGCCGCATCAATGCCGATGCCAATGGCGCGATCACTGTGGTCGGCAACCACGAGGCTCTGCGCGGCAACACCAGCGCCTCGGCCAACAGCATCAGCCTGACCCCGGTCCAGACCGGCAGCACCGCAGTCAACGGCAGCACCGACGGCGGCAAGCCCATCGCCAGCTGGCGCTGCGGCCCGGCGGCCACCAATGGTTTGCCACTCAAATACTTGCCCGCTTCGTGCAAGGCATCCTGATCTTTTTGACCACACTTGAACGCCCGGCCCGAGTCGGGCGTTTGTTTGTGGACTGAATTTTCATGTCTGAGTTTCGGGCAACAGCGCAAGGCACGGGCCGCATCCACCATGTGTGGCTGGTGTTGCTGTTGGCATGGCCCTGGGTGCAGCCTTTTTCCGGCACCCCTTTGCCCAATGTGTGGCCATGGCTGACCAGCTGGACGTGCCTGGCGTTGGCCTTGTTGACATGGCGACGCCTCAGTGTGGCCATCCTTGTTCAAGGCTGGGCTGTTGCAGCCGTGCTCAGCAGCGCCATGGGTCTGGTGCAGTTTTTTGGTCAGGCCGAGCTGTGGGCTCCGGCTTTGCATGTACCGGCGTATCTGGGTGACGCCATGGGCAATTTGCGCCAGCGCAACCAGCTGGCCAGTTTGCTGGCCATGGGCATGTTGGCGGTCTTGATTTGGCGCGGCCTGGGCCTGTCCAAGGTCCACAC
>JBIKQY010000386.1:0-2993 GCA_044349465.1 Limnohabitans sp.
TGCCGCTGCGCGATGCACAAGGCGGGGACGTGAATGCGCTGTTTCCCCCCGAAGAGCACCGCTTTGGCGTGCACGCGGGCGACACCGAAACCTCGATGATGCTGGCGCTGCGCCCCGAATGCGTGCGCATGGATTTGGCGCAAAACTTCCGGTCCACCTCGCAAGACCGCGCCGAGCGCTTTGAAATTTTGGGTAACGGCAAAAGCGCCAAGCTGGGCTGGCAGATGCAGGACTACAACCGCCATGGGGCGGCGGGTAATGCGGCTGCAGCCACGGCGGTCAAGGGCCAAGCTTTGTTGGACGCTTCGGGCAGGGCTTTGGCGCAGTTGCTCGGTGAGATTGATCAATTACCGCCTGACACGCTCACCAACCAGGTGGGCTGAGTCCAAGCGGGCCGATCTTCAGAATGCTGGCAGCACCAGATCGCAGTGCTCGCGGCTTACGCTTTTGGGGTATTCGCGGGTGGTGTCGATGCAGCCGCCTTGTGCATAGACTCCCTTGGGGTCGCGCATGCGCAGCATGCGTTCCAGCACGCGGGCTCTGGCTTCGGGGTCGGCCTGGGTTTGTGCCACCAAGCGTTCCACCACCGTCTCGTCCATTTGCAGCTCGCCCTGGGCATCGGTGTAGACGCCATCTTTCCAATGGAAGATTTCAATGGCTTTGGACTCGAGGGAAAAAGGCGTATCCCGTTTCCAGAAGTTGCTGAACAAGCCACCGCCCATGTACATGACCCAGGAGCCTTCGTAGCCGGTGACGTCGGCGGAGCGCTCGTCGGGGTTGCGAAACCACAGCCGGTCGCCCGGGACATAAAAGCGGGCAGGCAAGGGGTCTTCCATGCTGCCGTATTCGATCAGAAACACCTCGTGGAACTGGCCGGAGCGCACCGCGTGGCGTTCGTTGAGTTGCTGCAACTGGGCCAGCAAAGCGGGGTGGTTCGCCTGCAACTCTTGCGCGATGCCCAGCAAGATCACATATTCGGTGGCGCGGTAGCACGAGAAGTCGTACAGCTTGCCGGTGGCCTCGGGTTGTGTAGCGGCGATCAGTGCGTTGATCAGGGGGCGACCCGGCTTGAGGATGAAGCCGGGGTCTTCTTCATAATGCCAATCGGCCTCGGGGCGCTCAGCCGCCTCGGTTTTGAAGGCCAGCGCGGTCAATCGGGCGGCCAAGGCCATGTTGCGCCGCACCCGAACGTGTGACTTCAGGGCCTCCAAGTCGCGGAATGCAAAGCGATGGGGCGAGCCCAGCAGGGCCACCCAAATTTCGCGTTCCAAGGCCCACGCCTCATTGGCGTGGTCAGCCGTGTTGGCTGGCCCCAGGGAAGTGCGCAAGTTCAGGCTGTTGAATCCGGGCATGTGGGTTTGCTGGAATTCGGGCCGCAAGCTGGCCACCAGGGCCACCGTGCCGTCTTCCAGGGGCACATTCAAAGTCTGAATAGCCGACTGAAGGCCCCATTCCCGAAGGTCCGCGCTCAGTTGTGCTGCCAAGCGATCGGCTTGATCGGCGGGTGTGTGGGTGAGCTCAATGCCGCCTTCCAGTGTCTGAAGGGCAAGCCAGGCGGTCGAACAATTCATGTCGCCTATTTTGCCCCTGCAATTGCAAGGTTTTTCCTAGGGATTACACCCAATTTCCATAAGGAAATTCAGCGTTTCAGGCGAAGGTGACCCAGTCCTTGTGCGCGTCGCTGTCCAGGTGCGGCAAGGTGTTGTAAGTCAGCAGCATGTGCCGCTTGGGGTTGAAAACGAACTCGGTCAGCGCCGTATTGCGTATGCGCAGGTTCAGCTCGATGGTGGTCTCGGGCGGGGTGCCCAGCACGCGGCCCACGGCGGTGGAGATAGGGCCGCCGCTTGAGACGATCATCACGTCTCCCGTGTGTGAATGCCGCACATGATCGAGCGCGGCTTCGATGCCGTCCACAAAGTCGGCATAGCTGGTCATGCCGCGCGGCTGAGTGCGTCCGGCCATCCAGGCCTGCAGCGCATCGCGCAGCAGGCGAAAGTGGTGGCGGTACAGCTCGGGGGTGTCGGGCTTGGCCAGCGGCTCAGGGTGGATGGACTCGATCAGCGCGTGGCTGTCGTATTCGTTCAGGCCTGGCCACACCGCCGGGGTGTGCGGCAAGCCAGCGCCTTCGGCAATGCCTTCCCAGGTTTGGCGGTGGCGCTTCAAGCTGCCCATCATCACGGCCTCGATGGGTTGGCCCTGAAGTTTGGGCCGCAGGTATTCACCCAGGCGCACGGCCTGCTGGCGGCCCAGCGGGCTGAGTTGATCGTAGTCATCGGCCCCAAAAGAGGCTTGTCCGTGGCGGACCAAATAAAGCGTTCCCATGGCTGGCGATTGTGGTCTTGCAGGCCTGCAAAGTTTGTCCCACGAGCGACCCCTGCCGAGCAGGGGCAGATGCCCGGGTCTTCAGGCGTGGGCTTGCAGCACCTGGCTCAATACGCTGGCATCGACGTTGCTGCCGCACAAGGTGGTGCCGACCACCAGGCCTTGGAGTTGTTCACGCTCTGTGCATGCGGCGGCAAAGCTGGCCGCACCCGCACCTTCAGCCACATTGTGGGTGTCGGTGTACAGATCGCGCATGGCCTGCGCCACCTGGTCATCGCTGACCTGCACCAGATGGTCCAGCCCGTTTTGCAAAATGGCCAGTGCTTGCGGGTCCGCCCGTCGCACCGCCATGCCATCGGCCAGCACGGTGCTGACCGGGGCTTCGACCACACAACCGGCGGCCATCGAATCGGCGTAGGTGGTGGCATGGGTGCTCACCACCCCGACCACTTTGACTTGGTGCCCGAGGGCTTGCTTGGCCGCCAGCGCGGCGCAGGCCCCAGAACCCAAACCAATGGGCACATACAGTACATCGAGTGCAGGGACTGCCCGCAAAAATTCGAGCCAACCCGTGGCCACACCCAGCACCAGTGCAGGGTGAAAGCTGGGCACCATGTGCAGTCCTTGGTCGAGGGCCATGCCTTGCGCGTGTTCGCGGGCTGCCTGAAAGT
>JBIKQY010000388.1:0-2984 GCA_044349465.1 Limnohabitans sp.
GTGCCGTTTTGTCCGAGTAGTGGCTGCACAGCTTGATCATGCTGTCTTGCACGATGTCCAGGGCCCCTTCTTCATCGCCCACGTGGTAATAGGCCCGTTTAAAGGCTTTTTTCTCCACGCTTTTGAGAAAGTCAGAAATTTCGGTGTCCGAGGCCAAGTTGCTTGCAGCGGCGGGCTGTGTTCTGTGTAGGCGGGATGGGATGGCGGGTGGCGAGACTGGCAATGGTGCAGAGCAATTATGTCACTTACCCGGATGCGGGCGGTCTGTTTTGAAAGACCCGACGTCAACGGTGCGATAATATCGGGTTGCAATTGAAAAAAAGCAAACGGATCACCGTCCGGCACTTTTACAGTTTGGTGCCCATGTCTGTGGTCTCAAGTCCCAAAGCCACTTCACAAGAGTCGAGCCAAGGGGCACCCAAGGTTTTTCGTTAGAGAAATTCACAAAGGTTCAAAAGGTTGAATATGGAAATCAATAAAGCCGAAATGGCATCCGCTGCGTCCGCCGCGGACACATCTCAAGAGTTGCGTGGGGCCGAAATTCTGGTCAAAGCGCTGCAAGCCGAAAACGTGCAGTTCGTTTGGGGCTACCCCGGTGGGGCCGTGCTCCACATCTACGACGCTTTCTATAAGCAAGAAACCATTCAGCACGTGCTGGTGCGCCACGAGCAAGCGGCGGTGCACGCGGCCGATGGTTACGCCCGTGCCACTGGTGAGGTGGGTGTGGCCTTGGTCACTTCGGGTCCCGGCCTGACCAACGCTGTGACCGGCATCGCCACCGCTTACATGGACAGCATCCCCATGGTCATCATCAGCGGGCAAGTGCCCACTGCGGCCATTGGCCTCGACGCCTTCCAGGAATGCGACACCGTGGGCATCACCCGACCCATCGTCAAGCACAACTTTTTGGTCAAAGACGCCAAGGACATGGCTGAGGTCATGAAGAAGGCCTTTCACATTGCGCGCACCGGCCGCCCTGGCCCGGTCGTGGTGGATGTGCCCAAGGACGTGTCTTTCAATAAAACGCTGTACACCGGCTACCCCGACAAGGTCGAGATGCGCTCGTACAACCCGGTGCGCAAGGGCCACGGCGGCCAGATCCGCAAGGCCATGCAGCTGCTGATGTCGGCCAAGCGCCCGTACATATACACCGGCGGCGGTGTGCTGCTGAGCAACGCCAGCCCCGAGTTGCGCGCTTTGGTGGACATGCTGAACTTCCCGGTCACCAACACCTTGATGGGTTTGGGCGCTTTCCCGGCCAATGACCGCCGCTTCTTGGGCATGCTGGGCATGCACGGCACGCTCGAAGCCAACAACGCGATGCAAAACTGCGACGTCTTGCTGGCCGTGGGCGCCCGCTTTGACGACCGCGTGATTGGCAACCCGAAGCACTTTGCGCAAAACGAACGCAAAATCATCCACATCGACATCGATCCTTCCAGCATTTCCAAGCGCGTCAAGGTGGATGTGCCGATCGTGGGCGATGTCAAAGACGTGTTGATCGAGCTGATGGGCATGATCCGCGAATCCGGTCTCAAGCCCGACAGCCAGGCGCTGGCGCAGTGGTGGGAAACGGTCGAAGGCTGGCGCAGCCGCGATTGCATGAAGTACGACAGCAACAACAGCTTGGTCATCAAGCCGCAAAAGGTCATCGAGACCTTGTGGGAAATGACCAAGGACGCCGACGCGTACATCACCTCCGATGTGGGCCAGCACCAGATGTGGGCCGCCCAGTATTACAAGTTCAACGAGCCGCGCCGCTGGATCAACTCCGGTGGCTTGGGCACCATGGGCGTGGGCATTCCTTACGCCATGGGCATCAAACTGGCCAAGCCTGACAGCGAGGTGTATTGCGTGACGGGTGAAGGCTCGGTGCAAATGTGCATCCAAGAGCTCTCGACTTGCCTGCAATACAACACGCCCATCAAAGTCGTGGCCCTGAACAACGGTTACTTGGGCATGGTGCGGCAGTGGCAGGAGATTGATTACTCCGGTCGTTACAGCCACAGTTACATGGATGCGCTGCCCAACTTCGTGAAGTTGGCCGAGGCCTATGGCCACGTCGGCATCTTGGTGGAAAAGCCCGAGGATGTGGAGCCTGCTTTGCGCGAAGCACGCAGGCTCAAGGACCGCACGGTTTTCTTGGATATCCGTACGGACCCGACTGAAAACGTGTTCCCCATGGTCAAGGCTGGCAAAGGCATCACCGAGATGCTGATGGGCGCTGAAGATCTTTAATTAATCCCACTGGACGAATCTATTGCCCGCCAAGCCTGCGCATTACCGTGCGCAGGGGAGGGCGGCGAGAAGAGGAATCACACATGAAACACATCATCGCTGTATTGATTGAAAACGAAGCGGGCGCTTTGTCCCGCGTGGTGGGGCTGTTTTCGGCCCGCGGCTACAACATCGAGTCTTTGACCGTGGCCCCGACCGAAGACCCCAGCCTGTCGCGCATGACCATCCAGACCACGGGTTCTGACGATGTCATTGAGCAGATCACCAAGCACCTGAACCGCCTGATTGAGGTGGTGAAGGTCGTGGACCTGACCGAAGGTGCTTACACCGAGCGCGAGTTGATGCTCGTGAAAGTGCGCGCCGTGGGCAAGGAACGCGAAGAAATGAAACGCATGGCCGACATCTTTCGTGGCCGTGTGATTGATGTCACCGACAAGAGCTACACGATTGAGCTCACCGGTGACCAATCGAAGAACGACGCCTTTTTGGAGGCGATCGACCGCAGTGCCATCTTGGAGACCGTGCGCACCGGTGCATGCGGTATCGGGCGCGGCGAGCGCATCTTGCGCGTCTAAACTCAACCCTTGAACCTGTTTTATTCCTAAGGAGAACCCTGTGAAAGTTTTTTACGACAAAGATTGTGATCTGAGCGTTATCAAGGGCAAGACCGTTGCCATTCTTGGTTATGGCTCGCAAGGCCACGCACACGCCCAGAACCTGAACGACAGCGGCGTCAAAGTGGTCGT
>JBIKQY010000059.1:0-10254 GCA_044349465.1 Limnohabitans sp.
GGTCATGGTGGAGCTGGTTTCAATGGCCTTGGCGTTGGCCTGGAAGTTCCGCTGCGCGGTGATCAGGTCCACCAGCTCTTGCGTCAAGTCCACGTTGGCACGCTCGGTGGCACCTGCGCGGATCGAACCGAAACCGGCCGATCCGGCTTCGCCGACTTTGGCGACACCCGAGATGGCCGAGGACAAGTAGCTGGCATCACCCACCTGGCGCAGGCCAGATGGGCTGGAGAAGTTGGCCAGCACGATCTTGCCCAAGGACACTTGTGAGCCGTTGGAGTAAGTCGCATTGACCAGACCGTCCACACCAATGTTCAAACCCATCAACTCGCCTTCAGGGGCGCCGTCTTGCGACTGTGAGAGCACCGCGAATGCGCTGGAGTATTGGGTGGACTTGGTGAAGTCGATGGACATGGTCAGAGCACCCTTGCCGCCCGCTAAGAACGCGGTTTCGAAGGGCATGCCCGTCAGTGGCGAGATGGGTTTACCGGTCAGGTCGAAGCTGAGCTCGCCACGGTCCAAATAAACAGGCCACCATTCGGTTTGTTCAGACAGCCCTGAAGCGTCTTCGGTTTGAACGCCATTTTTAACAAATTGCAGTGCACCGTTTTCCGTGAATTGGGTCAATTTTTTCCACTCACTGGTGGCACCAAATGTCATTTCGGTGTTGGCCAATCCCCAGTCGGCAGAACCGGTGACCTGGATGGCAGAGTTTTCGCCTGTTGTCCCCGTTGTGAACACGAATTGTTTGGCCTTGGGGTCGAAGTTGACCATGACGCCGGAGACAATGCGGCCTGTGGCTGGGTCGGTTTTGCCGTTGATGCTGTCTTGCAGGGCCTTGGCAAAACTGTCGATGTTGGTGTAAGTGGTGGGGAAGGGCAGTTCCGTCTTGAAGGCATAGCCATCCACCGACACAAAAAAGTCTTTGTTGGACGATGTGGTGCTGATACTTTTTGTGGTGTTGATGGTCATGGTCTCGCCACGCAAAACCGCAGGTTCACTGGCTTTGCCGCGCACAGCCTCGGTGGCCGATGAGGTCACTGTCAAGGTGGGCGAGTCGGCCAGCCCCATCAAAGCGATGGCTTTGGCGTCAGCGCCGCTGACCACAATGCTGGAGCCATCGCCTGTGGTGCCCGAGGCAATGGAGAACTTAGAGGTGTCAGGGTCAAAAGCGACGGTGATGCCGTAACGGGCATTTTGGATGGCGGGCGTGGCTGCGACGACAGGTGTGACGCCAGCGGCTGAACCAGGCGTTGCCGGTGTTTCGGGCAACGAACCCAGTACGTTGTTGATGGCAATTTGAACGTTGCGTGCCAACACTTCGGGGTCTTGGTCGCCGGCTTTCAGGGTGTAGGTGATGGTTTGATCGGTTGCGGCAGCAGTTTGATCGGCTGCGGGGGCATCGGATTTGATCTTGAAACTCAAGGTGCCGCTTGTGGCACCGACCAAGGAGCCATTGACGAAGTTGGTGGAGGTCAGCGCACTGCCAACAGCCGTGGCTGGAGAAGATCGCCGCACGTCCGTCAGTTGGTCCAGCGAAAACATCTCGGTGGTGCCAGAGCTGGGGACCACACGGGGGTCGCTTTTGGGCAGCACATCGCCATACTTGTTGACAAACAATGTGCCACCGACTTTGTCGGTCGCTTGCTGCAAAGCCGGTTTGACTTGGGTGTCTCCCACAAAAAAGTAGGTTTGCCACTTCGAGCTGGGGGGTGTTTGGTCTTGGCTCGCGTTTTGGGTCTTGGCGTAGTACACCGTGGCCAGGTAGCCGTTGCCACCGCTGTCATACACCGTCAAGGCAGTGCTCTTGTTGTAGGTGCTGGGGTTGGTGCGGTCAAAGTCGGCCGTGATCACCACCGAGTCGGCCGGCAGGTTCAGGCCCAGCTGAATTTGGGTGGTTTCAACCGCTTCGCCTGAAGTCTTGGGGGGGATGGTCAGGGCGTTCAGGTCGGTCAAGTCGGCCTTGCCGGACGAGTCCACCGAGGCGGCCATCAGGCGTTGGCCTGTGGAGTTGACCACGTTGTTTTGGTCGTTCAGGGTGAAGGAGCCGTTGCGGGTGTAAATGTCTTGAAGACCATCAGGTGTTTTGAGCGGGAAGAAACCGTCGCCCGTGATGGCTAAATCGAGTGAGTTACCCGAGGTCGAGATGTTGCCCTGGCTGAATTCCTGGCTCACCTGCTTGAGCGAGACGCCCTGGCCGATGTTGCTGGACGATTTTTGCAGGGGCGAGGTGGAGAAAATGTCACCGAAGTCGGCCCTGGAGCGCTTGAAGCCCGAGGTGCCCACGTTGGCGATGTTGTTGGAGGTGACGGCCAATTGGGCGGTGGCCGAGTTCAGTCCGGTGAGCGAGGTGTAGAACGACATGCTGGAAGGCTCCTGTGAGGCGTGGGGTGTGAATGTGTTGGGGCGTTGGCGGGCTTAACTGCCCACGCGCTTGACGTCGGTCAGCAGCATGGTTTTGCCACCGTCGACTTCGACGCTGACGCTGCCATCGGCTGGGTTGCTGGAGATCGCGCGCACGGTGGACAAGGTGTTGACCGAAACCGGGACACTCTTGCCGTTGACGGTGGCGGTGGCGCTCAAGCGGTAAAGACCACTGGGCGCGGGTTTGTCTGCGGCATCTTTGCCGTTCCATGAAACGGGGGCTGTGCCCGGCAATTGGGGGCCTGCAATCAGCTCTTGCACCAGACGGCCTTGGCTGTCGTGCACGCTGAGTTGAACTTCGCTGGCACCCATTGGCAAGTCGATGCTGCCATCGATGACGCCGCCTGAGGTCAGTTGTGTGGGGGTGTCGGTCACCGACACTTTTTTGCCGATCAGCGCGGCGCTGCCCAGCATGCGTTCGCCCGACATGGATTTCACGAAACTGTCCAGCGAACCTTGCATGTTGGTCAGTGCTTCGAGCTGCGAAAACTGTGCGAGCTGGGCCACAAAAGCTTCGTTCTTGACGGGCTCCAAGGGGTTTTGGTTTTGCAACTGGGCGGTGAACAAGGTCAGGAACTCCTGCTTGCCCATGTCCTCGTTGGTTTTCTTGGCCGCGTCTTTGACGTCTTCGTAGCGCGAGACGTTTTGAAGCAGGCTGGAGGATGCGACGTTAGGGGTGGCCATGGTGTGCTTTCAGGTCAGGCTTTGGTGATGTCCAGCGTGCGCATCATCAGTTGACGCGCCGTGTTGATCACTTCGACGTTGTTTTGGTAGGAGCGCGCGGCGGCCATCATCTCGACCATCTCGGTGACTTCGCTCACGTTGGTCTGGTAGACGTAACCGTCTTTGTCGGCCAAGGGGTTGTTCGGGTCGGATACGCGCCGTGGCGGTGCGGTGTCATCGGCCATGCGGTCGATCTTCACGCCACCCACGTAGGGGGCGCCGTTGTGGGTCATCTGCGCGTCCACCAAGGCCTTGAACACCGGTCGTTTGGCACGAAAAGCGTCCTGCTCGGTGCTGGCCACGGTGCCTGCGTTGGCCAGGTTGGAGGCGGTGGCGTTCATGCGGGACAGCTGCGCGTTGAGCGCCGTGCCGGCAATGCCAAAAATGTTGTCCATGGCCATGATCAGTCTCCTCTTAAGGCTTTGCGCACGCTGCTCACGCGGCTTTCCAGAAAGTTCAGCGTGGCCTGGTAGTCGGCAGCGGCTTTACCGTACTGGGCTTGCTCCACACTCATCTCGACCGTGTTGCCGTCAAAGGCGGTGTTGAATGGGGTGCGGTAACGCATGCCGTCGGCATCGAGTCCCTGGCCCACTGCAAAGTGGCCTTGGCTGGTGGCTTGCATGGCGTTGTCCTGAAACTGGGTCTCTTTCATCACGGCCTTGAAGTCGATGTCACGCGCTTTGTAGTTGGGCGTATCGGCGTTGGCGATGTTTTGCGCCAACACTTCCAGGCGGCGGCTTTTGACTTGCAAAGCTTGTTCATGCACGCCAAGTGCTTGGTTTAACAAATTCATCTGGACTCCTGGGGTCGCGGGTTCGATGGTCAAGGTCCGTCAATTTTTTGACGAGGGGTGCTCAAGTTGAGCGGCTTGTGGTCGATAGCTGCAAAAGGCGTGCCAAGTTAATTTGTTGTCTTTGGATGTAGACCGATTTCCCCTTGCCGCTCAGAGCGGCAATTTGCCGTCAGCGGCAATGGCCTGCGGCCAAGGATTGCCGCTGCTCAGCGCAAGGTGGTCGGCAAGGCCGCAGGCAGCGTGCTGGCCACTTCGTCGTACAGCCGGGTCATGCCTGCTTTGCCCAATGCGCCGATCACCGGTGAGGCTGGGGTGCGGGGGGCTTGGGGCAGCATGGCGTTGGTCAAGGTGTGCAGGCCGGCCAGGATGGAGTTGCGTGTGATGGGGCCGCGCGTGTCTTGCCCCACATGCAGGTAACGCGCCTGTGGCCCAGCAATGGGCAAGGGCGCGTCGGGCCGTGTTTCTTGCCGAGCTGCCGGGGTCAACACCGTCAGGTACAAATCGTCCAGACCAATCGGAGGGCCTTTGACGCGCAGACCGGCTTGCGAGAAATAGCGGTCCACCAGGTCCAGCTGTTGCAGCAAACCCATGCCCAAAATATCGCGGGGGTTGTCCTTGAAGCCGACTGAGGCGGCCCCCCGGTTGGGGCCATCACAAAATTGGATGATGCCGTGACAGTTGCCGTTGCTGGCTTGGGGGTTCATGCCGCCGCTCTCCATCAAACTCAGGCGGGCAAAGTCGTCAGGCTGAAAGTTGTAGCGGTCGGCCAGGGCCAAAATTTTGTCCCTCACCGCCGGGGCTTGCGAGGCGGGCACAAAGCCCTTGGCCACGGCCCGCTCCAGCGTTTTGTCCAGCACCGGGTGCTGACCGGTGCTGGCCGAGGGACTGACCCAGGCGGACGGACGACTAGCCAAAGCATTGGCTGTGAGCGCCGCAGGGCTGGCCAGTTGAGCCACCGATTGGGCGCTGCGCGGGCTCAAGTCCAGTGGACCGGGTGCCTCGCCACGGGCCAGTGCCGTCATTTGCAGGCTGGAGAAATCGATTTTTTGACCCGTCAGGATCAGGTTCGGGTTGTCTATCTGGTTGCGTGCGGCCACTTGGTGCGCCAGGCGCATGGCCTGCTGCTCGGAGATGGGCTGTTGGTTTTGCCGGTAATGGGCCTTGACCAGACCAATCAGGGTGTCGCCTTCCTGCGCTTGAACCAAGCCACTGCGCGGGGCCACATCGGCCAGCACCTGCCCAAATGCGCCCGAGCGGCCTGATGCGGGCAGCAGCGCACCACTGCCCGTTGGGGCAGGGGGGCTCAGCGCGGGCAGGCTGGGCAAGGGGGGCAACAGGTTGCTCATGTCGTCGGCGGGTGTTTTTGTGGGCTGGTCTCGTTTTTGCTTGGTAGATGGAAACCATGAACACTGTCAAAACTTTCACACCTATGAAACCCTCCATGCAAATGCTGTGCCGACTTCTGGATCAGGTCACGATTCGTGGCCTTTGGCTCGGGGCGGTCTTTTGTTTGAGCAGCTGGTCTGCCTTGGCGGCGGTCTCGGCCACGCCTACGGCGGCCCTGCAAAAAGCCGTGATCGACTGGGTGGCGCAAACCCAATCGGTGGCAGCCGAATCGGTGGTTATTGCCCCCATGGACCCGCGCCTGCAGGTCAAGGCCTGCGCCAGCCCCTTGGCCATGGATTTGCCCTTCGCCAGCCCCGACACCATCCGCGTGCGCTGCGCCCAGCCGGCCTGGCAGTTGTATGTGCGCGTGTCCGTTCCGGGGCGCGTGGCCACTGCAGGCCCGGCCAAGGCCGAGCCCACCCCGGTGGAAAAACGCCAAGTGCTGGTGGCTGCCGTCCCGCTGCAACGCGGCATGAGCTTGACTGCGGCTCATGTTCGGCTGGCTGAGGTCGATACATCCAGCATGCCCGCCAATGTCCTTGAACAAGTTTCCCAGGTGCTGCATGCCGAGGTGGTGCGCGATGTGCGCCCCGACACCCCGCTGCGCAGCCAGGACATCCGTCCCACCATCTTGGTCAAAAGAGGCCAGATGGTGTTGATGTCGATCGGGCAAGCCCAGGGTTTTCAGATCTCGGCCCGGGTTGAAGCGCAGCAAGATGGTCGATACGGAGAGCAAATCAAGCTCAAAAACCGCGATTCCGGGCGTATGCTGACGGGACTGGTCAAAGGCCCTAACCAGGTCCAAGGTCTTTAAAATCTCATATCATGAAATTCAGAAAAATAATCACCTGTGGGGCTCAAGTTCTAGAATCAGCGGTCGATTCTGATTACGAGCGAGGTCTCAGCTCACTGACCAGAGACCAGAAAAGAGAACCATCATGACTGATCCCATCTCTAGTTTTCGCCGGGTCGCCCAAATGGACTCGTCCAATCGCCAAGTGTCTGCGAAGGCCCAGGAGCGCGCGTCTGATGCTGCGCCCGAAGGTCTGACCAAGGTCTTGGCCCCCCTGACCGACGAAGTCAAACTGAGCGCTGTTGCGCAAAAAGCCATGCAAGAGCCAGAATTCGACCGGGCCAAAGTCGAGGCCATCAAACTCGCCATTCAGCAGGGTCAATACCCGCTGGACACGCGCCGCATCGCCGAAAACTTCGTGGCCATTGAAAAAATGATCAAGGAATGAGATCGGCATGAATTTCAGTCCAACCATGCCTGAGCTGAAACCACAAAACGGAACTGTGGACGCCTTGCTCGCCCATGCGCCAGTGGACGCAGCGCGCTTGGCCGAGCTGTTGGCGCTGGAGTTCGAGGTGTTGAAAGCCCGCGACATGGTGGGCTTTGAGGCTTTGCAGGAAGAAAGAATCCAACTCTTGGAGCGTCTGGCCCAAGTCGCTCAGTGGGTTGCGGGCCTGGATTCGGTGCCTGTTGTATGGCAGAACCTGCAAGTCGACTTGCTGCAGTGCAAACAGGATCATTTGCGCAATATCCAGCTGCTGCAGCGACAGCTGCAAGCCGTCAAGGGTGCCTTACAAGCCCTGCAGGGCGAGTCGAGCGCCACCGTCGACCTTTATGACCGCCTCGGTCAAGTCTCCCGTCGCCACAAGGCCAGCGCCTTTTTGGACGCCTGAGCTGCAGCCCCGTGTGGCTTGCGCGGCTGGCGTAACCTGTCCCGATTCACTTGGCGATGCGCTCAACCTGGGCGGCCCAAGGTGTGAAGGCCACGGTCGCAGCCGTCACCAGCCCGTACAGCACCATGGCCACCGCCACCAGCCCATAAAAATGATCCGCTGTGCCTTGGTTTTGCGCCAACCACCAGCCCACGCCCGCCACCAACACCAGCCGCACCGTGCCCGCCAGCACCGGCCCAATGACCTGGCCTGCTCCTTGTGAGGCAAAGTACAGCGTCAGGCCCAGGCCAAAGAAAGGGAAGGCAGTTCCGGCCGTCACCAGGTATTGCCGGGCGTAGGCCAGCACCGCCTCGTCTTGCGTGAACAGGCGCGCCCACAGATCGGGAGCCAGCCAGACCACGGCGCCAATCACGGCCAGGTTGAAGGCCGAGACACCCGCCGCCACCCAGGCCACGCGCCGGGCGCGGGCCACCTGGCCTGCACCCATGGCCATGCCCACCATGGGCACGGCGGCCACGCCGATGCCAAAGGCGATGGGGATCAGCAAAAACTCCAGCCGCTGGCCGATGCCGTAGCCGGCCAGCGCTTCGGTGCCCAACTGCGCCAGCAGGCCGGTAAAAATCAGGATGGCCAGCACCGACTGCACCGGCGACAAACAGGCCACGGCCCCCACCCGCAGGATGTCGACAAACAGGCTGCGCTGCAGCGCAAAGCCCTGCAGGTGCAGTGTCAAGCGCCCCTGGCTGCGGACCAGGTACCACAGCAAATACAGCACGCCTGCCGCTGTGGCCAGGATGTGCCCCCAAGCCACCCCCACCATGCCCAGGGCGGGCACAGGCCCGGCTCCCAGTGACAGGGCACCGCCCAGCACGATTTGCAAACCGGCCGTGGCCACCAGTGCCAAAGAGGGCGCGCGCATGTTGCCGGTGCCCCGCACGATGGAGGCCAGGGTGTTGAGCAGCCAAACCAACACGGCCCCGGCAAACAGCACTTGTCCGTATTGCACCGCCTGCAGCTGCACCGCACCGTGCCCACCCAGCAGCGCGTAAAAGTCTGGACCCCAGAGCAAAAAAATGGCGCTGTAGAGCAGGCCCGCGCCCAGGCCAATGAGCAAGGCGTGTTGCACCAGGCTGTGCGCACGCACCAGATCCGATGCGCCCAAGGCCCGGCTGATGGCCGCCGACACGCCCCCGCCCATGGCCCCGGCCGACATCATTTGGGTGAGCATGGCAAACGGGAACACCAGCGCCATGGCCGCCAGCGGCGTGGTGCCCAGGCGGCCCACGTAATAGGTCTCGGCAATGCCCACCAGCACCGTCATCACCATGGCCAGCACATTGGGTGCGGCAAGACGCAGCAAGGTGGGCAAGATGGGGGCCGTCAGCAGCCTTTGCAAATCGGGTGTGCTCATGCGGGAATCAATTCGGTGGGCTGGACTGGCCTGGGGCGGGGGCTTGCAAGAGCTGGTCCATGGGCCACTGCAACAGTTCGGCCAGTCGGCAGACCACCCAGCGCGCCTCGCCGGGCGAGACCACGGCGGGCTCGACCAACAGGCCGGTTTCGCATTGCGCCAGCACCAGCTCTTCGGTGATGCCCAGGGTGAACTGCAGGTTGGCGGCTTTTTCTGTCAGCAAGTTGGCCAGGTCTTCGCACAGCTCGTAGCGCGCGGCCAGATCGCGCTGACCCAAGCTGGGCTTGATCTTGCCGGGCAGCACGTACAGCGCCATGAAGGAGGCGGGGATGTCGATCTGGAATTCTTCGGTCATGGTGTGGGTGGGCGTTCTGGGGGTGAATTAACGCACAGACGCGGCGTGCCGGATTTTTTAAATTGAAGGCGACGCTGGTTTTTGGTGAATCTGTCGCGTTTGACGGAGCCGGGGCTGGCGCTTTGATCCACTTTGAAAGGAATCCCTATGCGAAACACCTTGTCTGCCTTGACCCTTGCTGTGCTGGCGCTGTCTGCGGGCCTTGCTTTGGCGCAAAACCCGGTCGGCCCCAAAACGCGTGAACAGGTGCGTGCCGAGTTGATGGAGGCCATCCGCACGGGCGACCTTCCCGCCTATGACGAAACCGGACGCAAGCTCAACGAGGTCAACCCCTCGGCCTATCCGCCCAAGGCGGCGGGGGCCCCGTGCAAGACACGCGAGCAAGTGCGCGCTGAATTGGCCGAGGCGCAGCGTACGGGCAACATGACAGCCATCGGTGAGGCCAGCTGCATGCTCAACGAACTCAATCCCACGGCTTACCCGCCCAAGCCCGTGGTGCCATGCAAAACCCGCGAGCAGGTGCGTGCCGAACTGGAGGAAGCCAAGCGAACAGGCAACCTACCGGCCAACGACGAAAGTGGTTGCATGCTCAAGGACATGTACCCGGACCTCTACCCCAAGAAGTGAAATGCTGCAGGGGCGGTGCGGCAGCGAAGGTTTCAAATCAAAAGCTGCCACACCAGCCCCAGCGCCGTGCACAGGCCCAGCAGTTTGAACACGCTCAGCTGACGGCGGATCAGCAGCCAGGTGGCCAGCAGCGTGAGGGCCAAAGCGGCCAGATCGGGCAGCATGTGCCAGCCCCCCGGCAGCCAGGTCTGGCGTGCAAAGACGCCTGCCAAGTGCACGATCACGCCGATCACGGCCGCCGTGATGCCTTGCAGGGGGCCCGCCAGCGAGGGCATGTGGCGTGTCGACTCGACCAGCGGGCCGCCCGCCAAAATGAACACAAATGACGGCAGGAAGGTGAACCAGGTCACCACGCAAGCCGCCACGATGCCGCCCAGCACAGGCTGACCGAACAAGGCTTGGCTGTGCCCGCCCAAAAAGCCCACAAACGCCACGACCATGATCAGTGGCCCTGGCGTGGTCTCACCCAGGGCCAGGCCGTCCATCATTTGCGCCGCGCTCAGCCAGCCGTAATGCACCACGGCCGCTTGTGTCACAAAGGGCAGCACCGCGTAAGCGCCACCAAAGGTCAGCAAAGCCGCCTGTGTGAAAAAGCCGCCCATGTGTGTGAGCGTGTGGCCCAGCCCGAACACCAGCGCGATCAGGCCCAAGCTCACGGCCCACAATCCGAATCCCCAGACCAGTGCGCGCACCAGGCGCGGGTGGCTGTAGTGCGTGTGGGCGGGGGCGGGCGTGTCGTCGTCCAGCCAAGCCGGGGCTGCGCTGGGCGCCTCGGTTGGCGTGGCTGGGCTCGCTTGGGTGGGGCCCTGAAGACCCACAGCGGGCTGGCGCGACATGTAATAACCTGTGGCC
>JBIKQY010000389.1:0-2966 GCA_044349465.1 Limnohabitans sp.
GCGGCCTGCCGCTACGCTGGCCAGGTCTTTGACGCGGTCAGCCCAGGCGCTGGCGTTCAGGCCGAGCAGCAACACAAGGGCAAAGAGGGTGGTTTTCATAACGAGTCTCTTGGAGGGCTATGGCTCAGAAGGGCCAGATCTTGAGCAAGGCTTTGGTGCCCCAGCCCGTTTTGGCCACGGCCGCCATGTCGCCCGTGCCACGGTAGGCAATTTGGGCATTGGCCAGGCGGCGCGACTGCACCATGTTGTTGGGCGACACATCGTCAGGGCGGATGATGCCGCTGACCTGGATGACCTCGGCACCTTCGGTCAGGGCGAGTTGTTTTTCGCCGCGCACCATCAGGTTGCCGTTGGCCAACACTTCGACCACGGTGACCGACACCGCGCCCGTCAAGCTGGCGCTTTGGCCCGCTGTGCCCACGCCGCTGCTTTTGATGCTGGACTCGTTCAGGTTGATGCCGTTGAGCACACCGCCGAGCGTGGTGCCCAGAATTTTGCTGGGCAAGGCGAGGTTCTGGACTTTGGACACCAGGCCACTGGGGATGACATTGTTTTCTGCATCGCGCGAGACGCTGCCTTTTTGTTCCCGGCCCGCCCGTGTCGACTCGTCGAGCATCACGGTGATCAGGTCGCCCACTCGGTAGTTGCGGCTGCGGCCAAAGAAGTTGTCACTGTGCCGACCGTTGTAGATGGCACCTGTGGCTTGGCGGGGTTTTTCGACGACCACGGGCATGACCGGGGCGAATTCGGGTGAGTGGGCCAAGGGGGCTGGGGGCGTGGCGCAACCGACCAACCCCAAGGCCAGCAAAGTCGTGCCCAACAGGCGCGTGGTGAAGGTGGTCAGAGGTGTCATGGGGTTCTTACATGTTGTTGTTCAGGAAGCGCAACATGCCGTCCACGGCCGAGATGGCTTTGGAGTTGATTTCGTAGGCGCGTTGGGTCTCGATCATGTTGACCATTTCTTCGACCACGTTCACGTTGGACGCTTCCAGCGCCCCCTGCATCAGCTGGCCTGCGCCGGCCTGGCCGGGCTGCGAGACGATGGGCGCACCACTGGCTGCCGTTTCCTTGAGCATGTTTTGGCCAATGGCTTGCAGGCCTGCGGGGTTGGCAAAGCGGGCAATCTGGATTTGGCCCAGCACCTGTGCGCCGCCGCCTGCAGCGGTCTCCACCGACACGGTGCCGTCCTGGCCAATCGAGATGCTGGCCACGTTGGGGGGAATGTTGATGGCCGGTTGCAAAGGGGCGCCATTGGCTGTGACCAACTGGCCGGTGGCCGAGAGTTTGAAGCTGCCATCGCGTGAGTAACCAATCGTGCCGTCGGGCTGGGCAATCTGGAAAAATCCATCGCCTTGCACTGCCATGTCGAGCGCGTTTTTGGTGGTGACCAAGCTGCCCTGGGTGTGGGTTTTTTCGGTGGCCACGATGCGCACACCGGTGCCCAGCATCAAGCCGGTGGGGGCTTGTGCGTCGGCACCCACCTGGGCACCGGGCTGGCGCAGGTTTTGGTAGAGCATGTCTTCAAAGGTGGCGCGGTCGCGCTTGAAGCCCGTCGTGTTGACGTTGGCCAGGTTGTTCGAGATGACCGACATGCGCGTTTGCTGCGCATCGAGGCCGGTCTTGGCAATCCACATTGAGGCATCCATGGGGCTCTCCTGTCAGGTGTTAAGCAGCTTTCATCATGGAAGCGCCGGACTCGTCGAGCCCCTTCATTTCCTTGATGATGCGAATCTGGGTTTCAAAACTGCGTGAGTGATCGATCAAGCGTGTCATGGCCTCAATGGCGCTGACGTTGCTTCCCTCCAGGGCTTGCGGAATCACTTGCGGCAGTCGATCGGTTAAAGCAATGTCTGTGCCATCGGGTTTTTCCGACACCTTGAACAAACCGTCAGGACGTCTGCCCAAGCTGACGCCTGTGACGTCGCGCAAGCGCAAGCGGTCGATCAACACGTCAGGGGCGGGGCCGATCTGGGCCGGGTCCCGTGCATAAATGGTGCCGTCCGGGTTGATGGTGACCATCAGGCCTGGCGGGATGGTGATGGGGCCGCCTTCGCCCTGCACCAGGTGACCGGAGCCGTTTTCGAGTTGGCCCTGGATGTTGACTTTCATGTCTCCCCGGCGCGTGAAGGCCAGGTCGCCATTGGGGGCCTGCACCGTGAGCACCGTGCTGCCCGCCATGGCCACATCCATGGGGCGGCCTGTGGCCATGACCGGACCAGGGTCCATGCGGATCAGGTCGCGTGAAATGGTCTGGGCCTGGTAGCGGGTGTCAAAACCCGCACCTTCGACCTTGACCGATTGCAAGGCCACGTCGTAGCTGCTTTTGAAGCCGACGGTGGACACGTTGGCCAGGTCGTTGACCAGCACCTGGCGTGCCGTGGCCTGCTCTTTGATGGTGGCGTTCGAGGTGAAGACAAGGCGGTCCATGGTGCGGCTCTCTGGGGTTCAGGCGTGGGTAATTCAGTGGATCAAGAACGGATGTTGATGATGGCGCTGGTCATGGTGGAGCTGGTTTCAATGGCCTTGGCGTTGGCCTGGAAGTTCCGCTGCGCGGTGATCAGGTCCACCAGCTCTTGCGTCAAGTCCACGTTGGCACGCTCGGTGGCACCTGCGCGGATCGAGCCGAAACCGGCCGATCCTGCTTCGCCGACTTTGGCGACACCCGAGATGGCCGAGGACAAGTAGCTGGCATCACCCACCTGACGAAGACCGGACGGGCTGGAGAAGTTGGCCAGCACGATCTTGCCCAAGGACACTTGCGAGCCGTTGGAGTAAGTCGCATTGACCAGACCGTCCACGCCGATGTTCAAACCCATCAACTCGCCCTCAGGGGCGCCGTCTTGCGACTGTGAGAGCACCGCGAATGCGCTGGAGTATTGGGTGGACTTGGTGAAGTCGATGGACATGGTCAGGGCACCCTTGCCGCCCGCTAAGAACGCGGTTTCGAAGGGCATGCCCGTCAGTGG
>JBIKQY010000390.1:0-2959 GCA_044349465.1 Limnohabitans sp.
CGGGGCTGATGGCCGGCGAGATGTTGTAGTTGCCAGAAAAAGTCACCCGATCGGCCGGGCCACCTTGCGCAGGCATTTTGTAGATTTGGGGGTTCCCTCCGCGGTCGCTGACAAAGTACAAGGTGTTGCCATCCGGTGAAAACACCGGCTCGGTGTTGATGTTGCCCGAAGTCAGGCGCTGGGGCTCGCCGCCTTGCAGGGAGACCCGGTAAAGCTGCGAGCCACCATCGCGGCTCAAGGTGGCCACAATCGAGCGACCATCTGGGGCCCAGGCCGGTGCACTGTTGGAGCCTTTGAAATTGGCCACCACCCGGCGCTGGCCAGTGGCCAACTCATGCACGTAGACCACGGGCTTGCGGGACTCAAAAGACACATAGGCCAATTGGGCGCCGTTGGGTGACCACGAAGGGGAGATGATGGGCTCAGGACTGCTGAGGGCAGAGCGTGCACCCTCCCCGTCGGAGTCAGCAATCCAGAGGCTGTAGCGGCCACTGGATTTGGTGACGTAGCTGATGCGCGAAGTGAAGACGCCGGTCGAGCCGGTCAGCTGTTGGTAGACCCAGTCGGACACCCGGTGCGCCGACAAGCGCAGGTCAGCCGCAGTGACGTTGTCCTTGAAATCCGACTTTTCCTGGCCCTTGACCGCGTCCCACAAGCGGGCCCGCACATCGTAGCGGCCGTTCGCCAAGCGTGTGACCGACCCTGCCACCAGGGCCTCGGCCGACAGCGGGCGCAAGACGGCCCAATCAGGGCGGCTCATCTCGTCAAGAGCCAGACTCGCTGCGGGCAAAGGCTTGAACTGACCACTGCGGGCCAGGTCGGCTTGAACAATCTGGGACAGCTTCTGGGTGGCCAGGGCTTCGCCCTTGAAAGGCGCCACCAGCACGGGCAATTGGGTCAGACCCACCCCCGAGACTTCGACACGGAACTGCGCCAGTGCGCTGCTGGCAGCCAGCAACATCGAGAGCGCGATCAACAGCGAACCCAGACGGCGGACAGGTGTGCAAAACAGGTTCATGTGCATCAACAGCAGAGCTTTACGATTCAAAACGCCAATCGTACACCGTGATGACCTCTTTTTGACCGATGACCGCAGCCAAGCGCCAAAGTCTGCGCGGCAGAGTACATGGCGACAGACTGGCCTCTTAGAATAGCAAAATCCATGTCTGAAGCCCAAACCGCCTCCACACCGCCCACGGGCTTCGCCGCACAGCCGGGCATAGCCCAGCGTTTGTTGCGCCTGAAACCCTATTTTTGGCGTCAACGCAGCGTCTGGGCATTGGCCATCGGGGCCACCTTGGTTGCCGCCCTGACCGAGCCCCTGATTCCGGCTTTGTTTCAGCCATTGCTGGACAGCGGCTTTGCCCAAAACAGTCTGCCCCTGTGGTCCATACCGCTGGTGGTCATTGGCCTGTTCAGCCTGCGAGGTCTGGCGCACTTTGTGGCGCAGTACGCGCTGGCGCGTGTGACCAATGACGGCATGGAAAAGCTGCGCAGCGACCTGTTTGCCAAACTGGTGCGTGCCGATTTGTCGCTGTTCAGCCGTCAATCGGCCAGCGCCTTGTCCAACACCGTGGTCTACGAGGTACAAATTGGTGCCTCGCAGCTCGTGTCGGCCTTGATTGGCTTGACCCGCGACGGCTTTACCCTGCTGGCTTTGATCGGCTATTTGATGTGGCTGAACTGGCAACTCACGCTGGTCGTGTTCACCGTCGCCCCGGGCCTGAGCTGGATCATGAAGGTGCTGTCTCGCCGCCTGTACGGCTTGACCAAGGAAAGCCAGAAAGCCACCGATGACCTGGCTTATGTGGTGGAAGAAAACGTGCTGGCCCACCGTATGGTGCGCCTGCACGGAGCACAAGACCAGCAAATCGGGCGCTTCAATGCGCTGGGTCAGCGGCTGCGGCGCTTGGCCCTCAAATCCACGGCGGCATCGGCCGCCATGACACCGCTGACGCAAATCATGGCCTCGGTGGCCCTGTCCTTGGTGCTGGTGATCGCGTTGGTGCAAAGCCGTGAACCCGGATCAGGCACCACGGTGGGTGGTTTTGTAGCCTTCATCACGGCCATGCTGATGCTGATTGCCCCCATCAAACGCTTGGCCGATGTGGCCAACCCCATCACCCGCGGCCTGGCTGCACTGGAGCGTGGCTTGGCCCTGATGCACGACGCGCCCGAAGAAAGCCAAGGCCAACACCAAACGCAGCGGGCAAACGGTGCCCTGGAGTGGCAGGACGTGAGCGTGCAGTTCAACCCGGACGGTGCGCCTGCATTGGCGAACATCCATTTGAGTGTGCGGCCCGGTGAGACGGTGGCCCTGGTGGGCACCTCCGGCGCAGGTAAAACCACACTGATTCAGTTGCTGCCGCGCTTTTTGAACCCGAGCAGCGGACAGGTGCTGCTGGACGGCGTGCCCCTGGCGCAGTGGCAACTGGGCAGCTTGCGCCAACAGCTGGCCATGGTCAGCCAGGACGTGGTCATGCTCAACGACAGCTTGGCCATCAACGTGAGCCTGGGCGGCACCCTCGACCGTGCCAAAGTGCTGCAATGCCTGCAAGCGGCCAATTTGTGGACCCATGTGCAAACTCTGCCCCAGGGCATGGACACGCTGCTGGGTCACAACGCCAACCAGCTCTCGGGGGGGCAGCGCCAGCGCTTGGCGATTGCCCGAGCCTTGTACAAGGACGCGCCCATTTTGATTTTGGACGAGGCCACCTCGGCACTGGACAACGAATCCGAACGGCTGGTGCAAGACGCCCTGCAAAAACTCATGCAAGGCCGCACCACCTTGATCGTGGCGCACCGCCTGTCCACCATCGAGCATGCCGACCGGGTCATTGTGATGGAGCGCGGCCGCATCGTGGAGCAAGGCGCCCCAGCCGAGTTGCTGGCGCGTGGCGGCGCTTATGCGCGGCTGCATCACAGGGGTGAATGGGCCAATGAAGCGCCTGACGAGGCG
>JBIKQY010000391.1:0-2955 GCA_044349465.1 Limnohabitans sp.
GTTTATGGTTTTGGGTCTGGCT
Source organism: Limnohabitans sp. (assembly GCA_044349465.1). GTDB lineage: Bacteria > Pseudomonadota > Gammaproteobacteria > Burkholderiales > Burkholderiaceae_C > Limnohabitans_A. The sequence goes on from JBIKQY010000391.1 coordinate 23, forward strand.
GCGGCCATCGCTGCACCTGTGCAAGCGCAACAATTTTTCCGCATCGGCACGGGCGGCACGGCGGGCACCTATTACCCGGTGGGCGGCATGATCGCCAACGCCGTCAGCCAACCAGGCAAGATCGTGGCCACAGCCCAGGCCACCAACGGTTCGGTGGCCAACGTCAACGGCGTGGCCGGTGGCGCTTTGGAGTCGGGTTTTTCGCAGTCGGACGTGGCCACCTGGGCCTACACCGGCACGGGCGTGTATGAAGGCAAGCCCAAGGTCGCCGACCTGCGCATGATTGCCAACCTGTACCCCGAGAGCATCCACCTGGTGGTCAAAAAGGGTTCGGGCATCAAGTCGGTGTCTGACCTCAAGGGCAAGCGCGTGGCGCTGGACGAGCCAGGCTCTGGCACCTTGGTCAACGCCCGCATTGTGCTGGCCGCTTATGGCGTGAAAGAAAGCGACATCAAGCCCGAGTACATCAAGCCCAACCAAGCCGGTGACAAGCTCAAAGACGGCGCACTCGATGCCTTCTTCTTTGTGGGCGGTGCACCGGCTGGCGCGATTGCCGAGTTGGCATCGAGCGGCACCGGCATCGAGCTGGTGCCTTTGTCAGGCCCCCAAGCCGATGCCCTGCGCAGGACCAATCCGTATCTGGCCGTGGACACGATCGCTGCAGGCACTTACAAAGATGTGCCCGCTGTGCAGACCATGGCCATGGGCGCCCAGTGGGTGACCAGTGCCAAGGCCGATGCCGAGACTGTGTACCAGATCACCAAGGCCCTGTATGGCAAAGCCGCGCAGGACACTCTGGCTGCGGGCCACGCCAAGGGCAAGTTCATCACCAAAGAGAACGCGGTCAAGGGGGTGGGCATTCCTTTCCACCCCGGCGCTGAGCGGTTCTACAAGGAAGCTGGCTTGCTGAAGTGACGCAGGGCGCACCCAATCCCTTGTAGGAGCCCACCCCGTGGGCGATGGAGCCGTTTGCGGCCCCAAAACCATCGCGCACGGGGTGCGCTCCCACAGAGGCAGGTGCATGATTTTTTGTAGGAGCCCACCCCGTGGGCGATGGGGCGGGGCGCGCATGAGGCTCTTTGTAGGAGCCCACCCCGTGGGCGATGGTTTGTGAACCCAGGGCCAAATGGCGCTCTATTTTGAAAGTCGGTATGGCTGAAGCCCTCGAGCGCAATGTGCGCAATTTGCAGGAACTGGAAGAAAAGTTCGACCCCGAAATGCGCTTTCGGCCCACGCTGCCACCCGCGACGGTGATCGTGAAATGGCTGCTGATCATCTTGTCGGGTTTCCATTTCTACACGGCCGGTTTTGGTCTACTGCGCGAGACCACCCACCGGGGTGTGCACCTGGCCTTTGTGCTGGGGCTGATTTTTCTGGTGTTTGCGGCCACCAAATCTGACGCAGACTCCACCGTATCCAAAAGCCGCCTGAGCATTGGCGGTGTGCCGCTGATCGATTGGTTGCTGGGACTGGCCTGCGCGGCCAGTGTCATGTACATCCCCTATGTGTTTGACGACCTGGCCTTCCGGGTGGGCAACCCGGACACGATGGACGTGGTCATGGGCTCGGTCCTGTTTGTCACCTTGCTCGAAGCGACACGCCGCTCCATGGGCTGGCCCTTGCCTTTGATTGCGCTGGGCTTCACGGCCTATGCCTTGACCGGGCCGTATTTCCCGGGTTTGCTCAAGCACGCGGGCGCGAGCTGGAGCCAGATGATCAACCACCAGTACCTGACCAGCCAGGGCATTTATGGCGTGGCCGTGGGCGTGGTGGCCACTTATGTTTTTCACTTTGTGCTGTTTGGTGTGTTGGCCACGCGCATTGGTTTGGGGCAGTTGTTTCTGGACATCGCCTCCACCGTGGCCGGCCGTTACGCCGGTGGTCCGGCCAAGGTCAGCGTGTTCGGTTCGGCCATGTTCGGCACGCTCAGCGGTTCCTCGGTGGCCAATGCGGTCACGGTGGGCTCGCTCACCATCCCGGCCATGATCCGGGTGGGTTACAAGCGCGAGTTTGCGGGTGCGGTGGAAGCCGCGTCATCCACCGGTGGGCAGATCACGCCGCCGGTGTTGGGCGCAGCCGCTTTCTTGATGGTCGAGTTTTTGAATGTGTCTTACCAGACCATCGTGGCTGCGGCGATTGTGCCGGCCTTCATGCACTTTTTTGGCGTGTTCATGCAGGTGCACTTCGAGGCCAAACGTTACGGTTTGCGCGGCCTGACCGAAGAGGAAATGCCCAAGCTGCGCGAGTCCTTCAAGCAGCGCTGGCCGACCCTGATTCCTCTGGCTTTGTTGATCGCCATTTTGGTGTCGGGCCGCACGCCTTATCTGGCGGCGTTCACCGGCATCACCTCTTGCATGATCGTGGGCCTGAGCACCTCGGTGTGGGGCAACCGCAGCACCAACTGGGTTTTGCTGGTGGTGCTGCATGTGCTGCTGGCGCTGGTGGCGTTTGTGGACTGGGGCAGCGACGGCGAGACCATCAAGCTGGGCTTTTTGGCGCTGGGCGTGGCCCTGATTTGGGCCAGTCAAAAGTGGCTGGGCCTGGTGGGGCGCATTGACAATGCCGTGCTGCTGGAGGCTTTTGAAACCGGGGCCAAGTACGCGCTGGCGGTGGGCGCTGCAGCGGCCACGGTGGGCATTGTGATTGGCGTGGTCACGCTCACGGGCGTGGGCTTCAAGATCAGCTTCATCATCACTGGCTGGGCGCAGATGATCTCGGCTTTCTTGATGGACTGGTTGCCCGCCTTCATGGCCGACAGCAAGTCCTTGACGCTCTTGGCAGCGCTGTTCATGACGGGCATCGTCTGCATCTTGATGGGCTGCGGCATCCCGACCACGGCCAACTACATCATCATGGTCACGGTGGCCGCGCCCACCTTGGTGCAGCTGGGGGTGGAGCCACTGGTGGCGCACTTCTTTGTGTTTTATTACGGC
>JBIKQY010000392.1:0-2919 GCA_044349465.1 Limnohabitans sp.
CTGCGGCCAGCGCTTCGGGCGCCAACACATCCGCCCAAGCAGGCGGCAAATGCGATGCGGTCATTTGCGAATGCGCATAGGGGGACAGGGCATTGCAATGGATGCCGTGCTTGACACCCTCCAGCGCCAGCGAGCGCATCAGGGATTCGATCGCCCCCTTGGAGGCGGCGTAAGCCGTCAAGCCATGGTTGCCAAATCGGCCGGCACTCGACGTGCTGACCAGGGCGCGGCCATAGCGCTGCGCACGGAACACAGGCCAAGCCGCATGCAACAAGGACAAAGTGCTGACCACGCCCGAGTCGATGATGGTCCTGAGTTCATTCAGGCTCAGGGTATGGAAAGCGGCCTGCTGAGCCACGGCCGCATTGGCATAGACCATGTCCAGGCGACCCCATGTGTTCATGGCCTGCTCGACCATGCGAACGCCTGCATCGGGGTCCAGCGCATCGTCATGGTTGGCAAGCGCTTGCCCGCCTTGCGCGCGGATCATCGCCACCACCTGGGCCGCACTGGTCTGCTCGTCCTGCTCCCCCGGATGACGCCGGTTGTTAACCAGCACCTTGGCCCCACGGCTGGCCAATTGCAGGCTGACAGCTCGGCCAATGCCCTTGCCTGCACCGGTCACGATCACCACACGCCCTGTCAATGAAGTTGAAGTGGCTTGGCTTGTTTCGGTCATGAAATCTCCTCTTGTGAAAACCGGACGCTTCACGGTCAGGCACAAAGCCTGCCCTTGAAAACAAACGCGATTGAATGCGGGAAGTGCACAACAAAGTAGTCACCTAGGTTACTGATCATCCGCTCAAACCCCATTGCTTTCCTTGCTGAACTGACTTAATCTGAGTTCATTAGAGACAGTAATCAACTTGGGAACGAGATGACCATCGACATTGTGAACACGCTCACCAGCAACCTGGAACCGGGCGACCACCCCTATCTTCAAGGCGCCTGGACACCCTTGCTCGAAGAAGTCAACGCCACCGACCTGAAGGTCCTGGAAGGCGCGATTCCGCTGGACATCGATGGCGTCTATTTGCGAAACACCGAAAACCCGGTCTTGCAGGCCAAGGGCAAGTACCACCCCTTTGATGGCGATGGCATGCTGCACATGGCCGCTTTCAAAAACGGCAAGGTCAGCTACCGCAACCGCTTCGTCCAAACCAAGGGTCTGCAAGCCGAACTGGAAGCAGGCCGGGCTTTGTGGGCGGGTTTGATGGAAGACCCGGCCATGTCCGAGCGCGCAGGCTGGGGCGCTCACGGCAGCCTCAAGGATTCGTCGAGCACCGATGTGGTGGTGCACGCGGGCCGCGCCCTGACCACGTTTTACCAATGCGGCGAAGGCTACCGTGTTGACCCACTGAGCCTGGAGCACGAGGGCATCCCACCGTGGTCACCGCTGGACGGCATTTCTGCCCATTGCAAAGTGGACGAAAGCAATGGCGAGTTGCTGTTTTTCAACTACTCCAAACATGCGCCCTACATGCACTATGGCGTGGTCGACAAGCACGACAAGCTGGTGCATTACGTGCCCATTCCCTTGCCGGGCCCGCGCTTGCCGCACGACATGGCTTACACCGAAAACTACGCCATCCTCAACGACTTTCCGCTGTACTGGGACCCCGAGTTGCTGAAGCAAGGCAAGCATGTGGTGCGCTTTTTCAAAGACACGCCCTCACGCATCGCCATCATTCCACGGCGCGGTCAGACCCAAGACATCATTTGGTTTGAAGCCGAGCCCACCTTTGTGCTGCACTGGCTCAATGCCTACGAAGAGGGCGACGAGATCGTGCTCGACGGCTATTTCCAGGACAACCCCATGCCGCGCAATTACGAAGGCGCACCCGCGGGTTACGAGCGCATGATGTCGTATCTGGATCAGAAAAAAATGGGCTGCCACCTGCACCGCTGGCGCTTCAACCTGAAAACCGGCAAGACCACGGAAAAGCGCCTGGACGATCGCATTCTGGAATTCGGCATGTTCAACCAGCGCTACGCCACAAAGCCCTACCGCTATGCCTACAGCGCCGTGCAAGTGCCCGGCTGGTTCTTGTTCCATGGCTATGTCAAACACGACTTGCAAACCGGCGACTCCTGGGAGATCCGCTTGCCCGAAGGCCAATACGCCAGCGAAGCACCCTTTGCCCCACGCGTGAATGCGAAGGACGAAGACGACGGTTACCTGGTGAGCTTCATCACCAACGAAAAAACCCAGCGCTCGGAAATCATCCTGATCGACTCCAAGAAGTTTGAAGCCGGCCCAGTCTGCCGCATCGAGTTGCCGCACAAACTGTGCAGCGGCACGCATGCCTGCTGGGCGAGTGGCGCTGATTTGGAAAGTGGCGGCTTGCTGTCTGGCCAGCCACGCTCAAGCTGATCGCCGCCGTCACCACGCCCTCTCATTTTTGCCGTCACCCCTTACACGCTCGGAGAACACCATGGGACTTGAAACACTGGTTGATGTACCCCCTTACCTCATCGACAACCCCAACCTCCAAGGCGGTTTTGCGCCGGTGAAGGAAGAGTTGGTCGTCAGTGATTTCGAGGTGATTGGTGAGATTCCCAAAGACTTCAGCGGCATGTACGTGCGCAACGGACCCGTTCCGCAGTACACCCCCAAGGGCAAATACCACTGGTACGACGGCGATGGCATGTTGCATGCCGTGCATTTCCGCAACGGCCAGGTCACTTACCGCAACCGGTGGGTCGACACCGAAGGCTTGCAGGCCGATCAAGCCGCCGGAGAAAGCTTGAGGCCAGGGCTCAAGCAGCGCTTGCCCGAGGGCGTCTTGCCAGACGATGCCCTGAAAAACACATCCAACACCGATGTGAAATACCACAACGGCAAATTGCTCTCCATGTGGTACAGAGGCGGCGCGGTTTACCAAGTGGACCCCATGACGCTGGAGACCGTGGGCAAGC
>JBIKQY010000393.1:0-2918 GCA_044349465.1 Limnohabitans sp.
AAGTGCAGATTCGCCAGACCGAGGGTGCTTTTCTCTCGGACAGTGCCCAGACACTGAACCAAAGCATATTTGCCATGGCTCGCCTCAATGGCCATTGGGCGCAGCGCCTGTCGGCCGATGACCGGTTGGAAGTGCGTTTTGGCTTGGGTCAGTCGAAGTACGACTTTCGCCTGGACCAGACGGGCGCGGCCGATGTGCTGCTGTTCAATGGTTTTGAAACGCAAAACTTTGTCGACCGCTCTGGCAGCCTGAACGGCAAATGGACCCGTGCCATGGCCAACGGGCACCAGATCGTCAGCGGCCTGGAGCTCGAAGGCGTGCGCCGTGTGGAAGAGGCCAATGCCGCCGTGGATGAAAACGGTGGCGACATCCGGGCCCGCACCTTCCGATGGGCCGCTTACGCTCAAGACGAGTTCAAGATCAACGCCAACTGGTCGGCCTACACCGGCTTGCGCTACGAATCCATCCTGACCGAAGGCACGAGTGAGCAAGGGCTCAAGTCGAATACCAGCTCGGTCTGGACCCCCTTGCTGCATGCGCTTTGGAAGCCCGACCCGGCCAAGCGCGACCAAGTGCGCATGAGCCTGACACGCAGCTACAAAACCCCCACGCTCTACAACCTGGTGGCCCGGCCCGTGCCCTCGCGCGAGGCCAACAGCCCCACCCGCCCCGACCGAGTGGGTAACCCCGACTTGAGGCCTGAAATGGCCACAGGCATTGATGTGGCTTTTGAGCGCTATTTGCCCGGCGGTGGCGTGCTCAGCGCCAACGTGTTTCACCGGCAAATCACCGACCTGATCCGCTACACCGTGTCCCAGCAAAACAGCCCCTCTTGGGCGCCTGGCCAAGACCGCTGGGTGTCATCGCCGCTCAACCTGGGCGATGCCACCACGCAAGGCATTGAGCTCGAAGCCAAGTTCCGCCTGGACCAAGTGCGCAAAGGCGCATTGCCGGTCGATATTCGCAGCAACTTGAGCCTGTTCAGCTCCCGGGTCAAGCAGGTGCCTGGCCCCGACAACCGGCTGGACCAGCAACCCGGCATGACGGCCAACTTGGGGGCCGACTACCGCGTGCGCAGCATCCCGCTCACGATGGGGGGCAACCTCAATTGGAACCCCGACTACGACACCCGCCGCAGCGAGCAGCAATGGTCCTACCAAGGCACCAAACGCGTGCTCGATGTGTATGGCCAATGGCGCTTTTCCCCCGCCACCGCCTTGCGCCTGACGGTGAGCAACCTCACCCCCCGCGACTACCTGACCTCGTCCACCTACAGTGGCAACGGTGTGAGCGAAACATCTCGCAACACCGCAGCGAACTGGCGCAACGTGCAGCTGCGTCTGGAGATGAAAATCTGACGCTTCGTGTGTCAAGATGGTGGCCCAAGAACAATCCTCACTGGAGACAAACATGCCCAAAAAAGATGGCGCCTGGCATGACAGCATGTACAACAACCGGGTCTTGGTGCCCGACTTTGCGGACCACTTAGCCCATTGGACCCGGGCGTCAAAGCAGGCGCGTGAAACGCATCAACCTTTGCTGGACGTGGCCTATGGCGACGGTCTGAATGAAACACTGGACATCTTTCCCGCAGCACGTGCCGGTGCGCCTGTGGTAATTTTTATCCATGGTGGTTATTGGCGCAGCTTGGACAAATCGGACAACTCCTTTGTCGCCCCGAGTTTGTGTGACACAGGCGCTTGCGTGGTGATGGTCAATTACGCGTTGTGCCCCGGCACCCCCGAGCGGCCGGTCACCATCCCTGACATTGGTATGCAGATGGCCCGAGCTGCGGCCTGGGTTTGGCGTCACATTCAAGAGCATGGCGGCGATCCAAGCAACATCACCGTGATCGGACACTCGGCGGGTGGGCACTTGGCGGCCATGCTGCTGGGCTGTGACTGGAAAAAGCTCGGTCGTGATTTGCCTGCAGGTTTGTTGACCAAAGCCTTGGCGATCTCTGGTGTGTTTGACCTGGAGTGCATGCGCAAAACGCCTTTTCTGCAGGGTGACTTGCGGCTCACGCCAGCGCAGGTGCGCAAGGCCAGCCCCGCCAAATGGCAACGTCCCAGAAAGGGCGTGCTGTATGCCGTGGCGGGGGGCGACGAGAGCGCCGAATTCCTGCGCCACGTTCGCCTGATTCACCAGGCGTGGGGTCCCAAAACGGTGCCGGTGTGCGAAGCCTTGCCGGGCTTGAACCACATGAGCATCGTGACCGACCTGACCCGGCCAGGCTCGCGTTTGCATGCACTGGCCCAGCAGCTGATCGCTGCTTCTTGATTCTGCCCTGTGAGGTCTTGAACAACATTCAAGGGACGGCTTTTTGTAGGAGCCCACCCCGTGGGCGATGGCTTTCAGGGCGTGTTCCACGCCCATCGCCCACAGGGTGGGCTCCTGCAAAGACAAAAACAGCCGCATGGCCGACAAAAATGGGCCATTCAAATATCCTCGGGCCGGATCAATAAAAACAAAAAAGCCCCAGCGGCAAAACCGCTGAGGCTTGGATCTTCAGCCCCGCCCGTGCGGGGCTTTTTTGTCAGTCCAACTTGATGTTGGCCGTCTTGATGGCCTGGGTCCAGTCGGCGATTTCGCGGTCCAGCAGTTTGGTCATGTCGGCCGGGGCAAGAAAGCGCACCTCAATGCCCGCTTGGTCAGCGCGCTGCTTACTCTCTGGCAAGTCCAAGCTGCGCTTGACGGCATCGGCCAGTTGGTTGATGGTGGCTGTGGGTGTGCCCGCTGGGGCGTAAAGGGCCACCCAAGCTTCCAGGTCAATGTTGGGGTAACCCGCTTCGGCCATGGTGGGCACTTGGGGCATGCCGGGGTGGCGTTTTTTACCCGTGACCGCAAGCGCCTTGAGTTTGCCCGCCTGGATGTGTTGCATCACCGAAGGTGGTGTGGTCATGAACACCTGCACTTGG
>JBIKQY010000394.1:0-2916 GCA_044349465.1 Limnohabitans sp.
CATCCATGCATCGCCAGCTTGCTTCGTGCCTCAGGTTGACATTGGGAGCTTGATTTGAAAATTCTGCTTTTGGGAAAAAATGGCCAAGTCGGCTGGGAGCTGCAACGCAGCCTGGCCCCTTTGGGCGAGTTGTTGGCGCTGGACCGCCACAGCACCCCTTATGGCGGCGATCTGAGTCAGCCCGAGCGCCTGGCGCAAACCGTGCTCGACTGGCGACCCGATGTGATCGTGAATGCCGCGGCCCACACCGCCGTGGACAAAGCCGAAAGCGAGCCCGAGCTGGCCCGCTGCCTCAACGCCACAGCCCCCACCGCGCTGGCGCAGGCGGCCGCGCAAATCGGGGCCTTGCTGGTGCATTACTCCACCGACTACGTGTTCAACGGCCAGGGCGATCAGCCTTGGCAAGAGGGCGACGCCACCGGGCCGCTCAGCGTGTATGGCCAGACCAAACGCGAAGGCGAGCAGGCCATTGTGGCGAGTGGCTGTGCGCACCTGATCTTTCGCACCAGCTGGGTCTATGCCGCGCGGGGCGGCAATTTTGCCAAGACCATGCTGCGCTTGGCCGCCGAACGCGAGCGCCTCACGGTGATCGACGACCAGTTCGGCGCACCCACCGGAGCCGACCTGATCGCCGATGTGACCGCGCACGCCATCCGGGCCAGTTTTCAGCAACCCGCGCTGGGCGGCCTGTACCACTTGGTGGCCGGTGGCCAGACCACCTGGCACGGCTACGCCAGCCATGTGATCGCACAGGCTCGGCGCATCCAGCCCGGCTTGGCCTTGAAGGTCAGCGAGATCGCCCCCGTGCCCACCTCGGCTTTTCCGACGCCCGCAAAGCGCCCGCTCAACTCCCGCCTGGCCACGCACAAGCTGCAAGACACCTTTGGCCTGGTGCTGTCGCCCTGGCAGCAGGGGGTGAACCGCATGCTGGCCGAGATCCTCTGATGCCCCCTGCGCTTGCGGCACAATTGTCCGAGCGGTCGAGTGTGTGATCACCCGATTTTTTCATCTGCCCATTTGCAAAAGCTTTTCCGCCATGACCGACACCTCTGTTGCCTCCACCGTTGCGCCGCATGACCAGGCCCAGATCCTGGCCCAGGCCATGCCCTACATCCGCAAGTTCCACGGCAAGACCCTGGTCATCAAATACGGCGGCAACGCCATGACCGATCCGGCCTTGCAGCAAGCCTTTGCCGAAGACGTGGTGTTGCTCAAGCTGGTGGGCATGAACCCGGTGGTGGTGCATGGCGGCGGGCCCCAAATTGAAACCGCCTTGAAGCGCCTGGGCAAAACCGGCGAATTCATCCAGGGCATGCGCGTGACCGACGCCGAAACCATGGAAGTGGTCGAGTGGGTGCTGGGCGGCGAAGTGCAGCAGGACATTGTGGGCATGATCAACCGCGCAGGCGGCAAGGCGGTGGGCCTGACGGGACGTGACGGCGGCCTGATCCGCGCCAAAAAACTGCGCCTGATCGACAGCCAAGACCCCACCAAAGAACACGACGTGGGCCAGGTGGGCGAGATCGAAAGCATCGACCCCGCGATCCTGCAGTGCCTGCAAGACGACGCCTTCATTCCGGTGGTCAGCCCCATCGGCTTTGGCGTCAACAACGAAAGCTACAACATCAACGCCGACGTGGTGGCGGCCAAGCTGGCCACGGTGCTGCAGGCCGAAAAATTGCTCATGCTCACCAACATCCGGGGTGTGCTCGACAAAGAGGGCAACTTGCTCACCGAGCTGACCCCCAACCGCATCGACGAGCTGTGCGCCGACGGCACCATCAGCGGGGGCATGATCCCCAAGATCGCTGGGGCCCTGGATGCCGCCAAGAGCGGCGTGAATGCGGTGCACATCATCGATGGGCGCGTGCCCCACGCCATGTTGCTGGAGGTGTTGTCGGAGCAAGCCTTCGGCACCATGATCCGCAGCCGATAAAGCAGCACCGCCAACACGGGCGGCTCGAACAACTAGGGGATGACATGTCAGATCAAGAACAACACGAGCCCATGGCCGACGAAGAGACGGCCCCCACGCGCAAGCGCCCCAAACCGGGCGAGCGGCGCTTGCAAATTCTGCAAACCCTGGCCGCCATGCTGGAGCAGCCCGGTGCCGAGCGCGTCACCACCGCAGGCCTCGCCGCCAAAATTGGCGTGAGCGAAGCGGCCCTGTACCGCCACTTTGCCAGCAAGGCACAAATGTTCGAAGGCCTGATTGACTTCGTGGACCAATCGGCCATGGGCCTGATCCGGCAAGTCACCGACCGCGAAAGCGCAGGCCCCCAACAGGCCGGCCGCATCGTGGCGCTGTTGTTTCAGTTTGCCGAGAAAAACCCCGGCATGAGCCGCGTCATGAACGGCGATGCGCTGGTACTGGAACACGAGCGCCTGCAAGAGCGCATCAACTTGCTGTTTGACAAGATCGAAGCGCAGCTGCGCCAGTCCCTCAAAACCAGCGACACGGCCACCCCCACCGCCGATGCCCAAGTGGCTGCTTCACTGCTGGTGGCTTTCATGCAAGGCCGCTTGCAGCGCTTTGCCCGCACGGGCTTCAAGCGCTTGCCGTCAGAGCATTTGCAGGCGGCGCTGGCCAGAATGTTGTGAGCGTCACATGGTCGTTATGGCTTCGGCCCATTGACGTCTTGAACAACACAGCAAGGGATCGCTTTTTTGTAGGAGCCCACCCCTGTGGGCGATGGGCGTGGAACACGCCCTGAAAACCATCGCCCACAGGGTGGGCTCCTACAAAAACAAAAATAGCCACATGGCCGACAAAAGCATGGGCCATTCAAACGCTTGCCTTCTGAGCATTTGCAGGCGGCGTTGGCCAGAATGTTGTGAGCGTCACATGGTCGTTATGGCTTCGGCCCATTGACGTCTTGAACAACACAGCGAGGGATCGCTTTTTTGTAGGAGCCC
>JBIKQY010000395.1:0-2909 GCA_044349465.1 Limnohabitans sp.
CGAGCGCTACAGCCATGTGATGCACATCGTGAGCAACGTCGAAGGCTTGCTGAACGAGGGCATGAGTAACATGGACGTGCTCAAAGCCACGTTCCCGGCCGGTACTTTGACCGGTGCCCCCAAGGTGCATGCGATGGAGCTGATCGACCAGTTCGAGCCCGTCAAGCGCGGCATTTACGGCGGCGCTTGCGGTTACATCAGTTATGCCGGGGACATGGACGTGGCCATTGCGATTCGCACCGCCGTCATCAAGGACCAAACACTGTATGTGCAAGCCGCCGCCGGTGTGGTGGCCGATTCGGTGCCCGAGATGGAATGGCGCGAAACCGAGCACAAGGCGCGTGCCTTGCTGCGGGCCAGTGAGTTGGTCGAAGAAGGCTTGGAGTGATCATGGCGAAAAAAATCAAACTCCTGATGGTCGACAACTACGATTCCTTCACCTTCAACATCGTGCAGTACTTCGGTGAACTGGGTGCAGAGGTCGAAGTCTTTCGCAACGACGAAATCACGCTCGAAGGCATTGCGGCCCGCCAGCCAGACCGTTTGGTGATTTCGCCTGGGCCCTGTTCTCCAGCCGAGGCGGGCATTTCGGTGGCGGCCATTCAACACTTCGCGGGCCAATTGCCCATTTTGGGCGTGTGCTTGGGGCATCAGAGCATTGGCGCAGCCTTTGGGGGCCAAATCGTTCGGGCTCAAGAATTGATGCACGGCAAAACCAGTGTCATCACCACCACGCAACAAGGCGTGTTTGCGGGCTTGCCTGAACAATTCACCGTCAACCGCTACCACTCGCTGGCCATTGAGCGGGCTACTTGCCCGCCTTGCCTGAAAGTCACGGCCTGGACCGATGATGGTGAGATCATGGGCGTGCGCCACACCGAGCTCGACATTGAGGGCGTGCAGTTTCACCCGGAATCCATCCTCACCGAGCATGGCCACGCCATGCTCAAGAACTTTCTGGAGCGGCCATGATTGATTTACGCAGCGACACCGTCACCCAGCCCACCGCCGCCATGCGCGAGGCCATGCTGGCAGCACCCGTGGGCGACGATGTATTTGGTGATGACCCCACGGTCAACGCCTTGCAGGAACACATCGCACAGATCACCGGCAAAGAAGCGGCGCTGTTCATGCCTTCGGGTACGCAGAGCAACCTGTGCGCCCTGATGGCACATTGCGAGCGGGGCGACGAGTACATCGTCGGTCAAAACGCCCACACTTACCGCTATGAAGGCGGCGGCGCGGCCGTGCTGGGCAGTATTCAGCCGCAGCCCCTGGCGCAAAGCAAAGTGGGCGAAATGGCGCTGGCCGACATCGTCGCAGCCATCAAACCCATCGATTGCCACTTTGCCCGAACACGCTTGCTGGCGCTGGAAAACACCTGGAACGGCCACCCCATGTCGCAAGACTACTTGGCACAAGCCAAGGGTCTGGCCAGACAGCATGGCTTGGCCGTGCATCTGGACGGCGCACGGCTGTTCAATGCAGCCGTGGCACAGGCGGAAGGCGGATCGGTCACGGCCAGCGTGCGCCGCATCGTGGACCACTTCGACAGCGTGTCCGTGTGCTTCAGCAAGGGTTTGGGCGCGCCCGTGGGCTCGGCCTTGTGCGGCTCGCGTGAACTGATTGCCAAGGCGCTGCGCTGGCGCAAGGTGCTGGGCGGTGGTTTGCGCCAGTCCGGCATTTTGGCGGCTGCGGCTTTGCACGCACTGGACCACCATGTCGAACGGCTGGCCGATGACCATGCGCTGGCGCAGCGGCTGGCTCTGGGTTTGCAAGGCGTACCGGGCCTGAGTGTGCGTTCTGCGCAAACCAATATTGTGTTTGTGGATGTGGCCGATGGACGTGGCCCGGCCCTTCTCGAGGATCTGAAAGCCCAGGGCGTTTTGGCCACGGGCTTGATTGGATTGCGCTTTGTGACACACCTCGGGGTGGATGCGGCAGGCATCGACCACGCCATCGCCTGCATCCAGCGCTTCATGGCGAGCACATCTGAAAAGACAAGCCCGGCTTCCAACCGAGTAGGCGTTTACTGAAGCCATGCCTGAAACGCAGCAAGTCCTGATGTTCATGCTGGCCGGTGTGCTGCTCAACCTGACGCCCGGGCCGGATGTGCTGTACATCGTCAACCAGTCCTTGCGCGGTGGTGTGCGGCGTGGGTTGGTCGCCGCCTGGGGCATCACGGCGGGGTGTTTCGTGCATGTGGCTGCAGCCGCTTTGGGACTGGGGGCCGTTTTGGCCACCTCGGCAGACGCCTTCAATCTGATCAAGTGGATGGGTGCCGCGTACTTGTTGTGGATGGGGGGGCGTCTGTTGTGGCGTACATCCCAAAACCATGGCGATAGCGCGATGGCCCATCAACAGTCGGGGATGGCCCACTCTGGCCAGCATGGGGATGTGCTTGCCTCCAAAGAAGAGAGCGGTTTGCTGGCCGTTTTCTTTGGCGCTTTTGCCACCAACGCCCTGAACCCGAAAGTGGCGCTGTTTTTTCTGGCCTTTGTGCCGCAATTCATCCCAGCGCAAGCTCCCGACCCAGCCTGGTCTTTCGTGCTCTTGGGCTGCTTGTTCAATATCAACAGTTTGCTGGTGTGCATGGGCTGGGCCTTGGCCGCCTCTTGGTTGGCTCACCGAGCCCTAGGCATGCAGCGCGTCATGCACCACATGGACCGTCTCGCCGGTTTGCTGTTTGTCGGCTTTGGTCTGAAGCTCGCCTTGACCGATGCGCCTTCGCACTGAATTTTTCTACGAAACCCATCATCCGAGAGGAAACCCACCATGCCCATCACCCCTCAAGAAGCGCTGCAACGCACCATCGAACACCGCGAAATTTTCCATGACGAGATGCTCCACATCATGCGCATGATCATGAATGGTGAGTTGTCCCCCGTCATGACGGCGGCGCTCATCAC
>JBIKQY010000396.1:0-2904 GCA_044349465.1 Limnohabitans sp.
TTCTACTTCCGTACGACTGACGTGACCGGCGCGATCGAGTTGCCAGAAGGCAAAGAGATGGTGATGCCGGGTGACAACGTGTCGATCACTGTGAAGTTGATCAACCCCATCGCGATGGAAGAAGGCTTGCGCTTCGCTATCCGCGAAGGTGGCCGCACGGTTGGTGCTGGTGTCGTTGCCAAGATCATCGCCTAAATAATTTGCTGTAGGGGTATAGCTCAATTGGCAGAGCGTCGGTCTCCAAAACCGAAGGTTGTAGGTTCGATTCCTACTGCCCCTGCCACCTGAAAAGGTGGAATTTCAAGCCCGCTAGTGTCTAGCGGGCTTCCTTGTCTGATCAGAGCCTTTTAAAACAAGGCTCAACAAAGGTTACCAGCCATATGGCAACATCCGAAGTTCAAACAGTCAGTACCGCTGGCGAAAAAATGCGCCTGGCCTTGGTGGCTGCGCTGGTGATTGCTGGCTTGGTGGCTTACTACATGTTGTCTGCACAAGGCGTTTGGGTGCAGTGGGCCGGTTTGTTGGTGGGCCTCGTGGCCGCTGTGGTGGTGTTTTTCACGGCAGAGGCGGGCAGGCAGCTGGTGGCCTTTGGCCGAGATGCGGTACGTGAAACCAAAAAAGTGGTTTGGCCAGAGCGAAAAGAAGCTTTGCAGATCACTTTGTATGTGTTCGCATTTGTGGTGGTGATGGCCCTGTTTTTGTGGCTCACTGACAAAACTCTGGAATGGGTTTTTTACGATCTGATTCTCGGGTGGAAAAAATAATGAACGATGTTGTAGTCAACGCGCCGATGGCGGGCTCTTCGTCCAACCCGGACCTGAAATGGTACGTGGTCCATGCTTACTCGGGCATGGAAAAAGCGGTTGAGCGCAACATCGTCGAGCGCATCACGCGCTCGGGCATGGAGTCCAAGTTTGGTCGTATCTTGGTCCCCACTGAAGAAGTGGTGGAAATCAAGAACGGCCAAAAACGCACCACAGAACGCAAATTTTTCCCAGGCTATGTGCTGGTGGAAATGGTCATGGACGACGAGACTTGGCACTTGGTCAAGCACACCAACAAAGTAACCGGCTTTGTGGGGGGTGCTAAAAACCGACCTGCCCCTATTTCCGAAGCCGATGTGGCCAAAATCGTCAACCAGATGCAAGAAGGCACCGACAAGCCGCGCCACAAGGTGGAGTTTGAAGTCGGTGAATACATCCGCGTTAAGGAAGGCCCTTTCACGGACTTCAATGGTACCGTGGAAGAAGTTAACTATGAGCGCAACAAGATGCGCGTGTCGGTGACCATTTTCGGTCGTGCCACACCGGTTGAGCTCGAATTCAGTCAAGTCGAAAAGACCTGATTTTTCAATTTTTTCAAACCGGTGCTTCCCGACTCGGCACCGGTTTTTGATCTTGAGTCGTTAACCCCGGGGAGCCGAGGACCTCACGGTCCAAAGCGTTAAAACCCGCAAGGAGAAAAGCATGGCGAAAAAAATCGTCGGCTTCATCAAGCTGCAAGTGCCAGCTGGTAAAGCCAATCCATCACCACCCATTGGTCCTGCACTGGGCCAGCGTGGTTTGAACATCATGGAATTCTGCAAGGCGTTCAACGCCCAGACCCAAGGCGTCGAGCCGGGCCTGCCATTGCCTGTGGTCATCACAGCGTTTGCAGACAAGTCCTTCACCTTCATCATCAAGACGCCGCCTGCAGCGACCCTGATCAAGAAGTCCATCAAGATCGACAAGGCTTCGACCAAGCCAGGTCTGGAAAAGGTCGGCAAGATCACCCGCGCTCAGCTGGAAGAAATCGCCAAAACCAAGATGAAAGACCTGACTGCTGCCGACTTGGACGCAGCCGTTCGCACCATCGCTGGTACTGCCCGTTCCATGGGCGTGAATGTGGAGGGCGTGTAAATGTCCAAGCTCACCAAAAAACAAAAAGCCCTCGTGGGTAAAGTGGACAGCCTGAAGCTGTACGCATTGTCTGACGCATTGACCATGGTCAAAGAGCACGCGACCGCCAAGTTCGACGAATCGATCGACGTGGCCGTTCAGCTGGGCATCGATGCCAAGAAGTCTGACCAAGTGGTTCGTGGCGCTGTCGTGTTGCCCAACGGCACCGGCAAAACCGCCCGCGTCGCTGTGTTTGCTCAAGGTGCAAAGGCTGACGAAGCCCGCGCTGCCGGTGCAGACGTGGTGGGTATGGACGACCTGGCTGCCCGCGTGAAAGCTGGCGACATGCCTTTCGACGTGGTCATTGCCGCCCCTGACGCGATGCGCGTCGTGGGTACATTGGGTCAAATTTTGGGCCCACGCGGTCTGATGCCTAACCCCAAAGTCGGTACTGTGACGCCAGACGTTGCCACCGCTGTGCGCAATGCCAAAGCCGGTCAGGTGCAATTCCGTGTCGACAAGGCCGGTATCGTGCACGGCACCATCGGACGCCGTTCGTTTGACACCGACAAGTTGCAAGGCAACTTGGCCGCTTTGGTTGAGGCCTTGGTCAAAGCCAAGCCTGCAACCAGCAAAGGCATTTACCTGCGCAAAATTGCTGTCTCGTCGACCATGGGTGTGGGCGTTCGCGTCGACACACAATCCATCTCGGCGTGATGGCAGAAATTTGAGGGGCTCGAAAGAGCGCCTCAATGTGGTGGGTCGCTGTATTTGCAAAAGTACAGCGGGCCATCCAAGACCGTTGGTGCACACCCTGTGTGCTTAATCAACAAAACCTCAACGGAAGTTGAAGTTTTGGGCCAACGCAGATGGCGATCCCGCTGCAGATGGATGAAGATCCAAAACAGTTGGTCGCTGCAAATAGGCGTGTTCAAGGGGCAACCCGGACAACACATATAAAGGAGTAGACCTTGAGTCTGAATCGCAGTGAGAAAGAAGCGGTCATTTCCGAAGTGACCGACCTCGC
>JBIKQY010000397.1:0-2903 GCA_044349465.1 Limnohabitans sp.
AATCGAGTTGAAAGATTCCTGATCGACTTCGTTGCCATGGCGGTCAATGGTGCGCTCTTTGCGCAGCTGGTCCATCATCACTTTCGAGACGACGTCACCGGCTTTGCCCCAGATGTCCACCACCTTGTTATAGCGCTCGCCTGCGGTCACGAGACCGGAGACGTATTGCTGCTCGATGTCTTTGACTTCTTTTTCTGCGGCTTCGATGATGGCGGGCTTCTCAGGCGGCACCAACATGTCGTCAATGCCAATCGAGATGCCTGCGCGTGTGGCCAGACGGAAACCGTTTTGCAACAGTTTGTCGGCGAACACCACGGTCTCTTTCAAACCGCACTTGCGGAAAGACGTGTTGATCAGCTTGGAAATTTCTTTCTTCTTCAACGCCTTGTTCAAGTTGGAGAAAGGCAGGCCTTTGGGCAAAATTTCCGACAGAAGTGCACGGCCGACGGTGGTTTCAACCATTGACACCGACGAGCTGAATTCACCCGTGGCTTTGTCTTTGGTCCACTCGGTCATGCGCACGTTGATCTTGGCGGTCAACTCGACAGCGTCTGCATCCAAGGCGCGCTGTACTTCACCGATGTCGGCGAAGATCAGGCCTTCGCCTTTGGCGTTGATGCGGTCGCGGGTCGCGTAGTACAAACCCAACACCACGTCTTGCGAAGGCACGATCGAGGGTTCGCCAGAAGCGGGGAACAAAATGTTGTTGGAGGCCAGCATCAAAGTGCGGGCTTCCATTTGCGCTTCGACCGACAGAGGGACGTGAACGGCCATCTGGTCACCGTCGAAGTCGGCGTTGAAGGCAGCGCAAACGAGGGGGTGCAGCTGGATGGCTTTGCCTTCGATCAGCAAGGGCTCAAAAGCCTGGATGCCCAAACGGTGCAGCGTAGGCGCACGGTTCAACATCACAGGGTGCTCTTTGATGACCTCTTCCAGGATGTCCCACACCACCGGTGTACCGGCTTCGACTTCTTTCTTGGCGGCCTTGATGGTGGTCGCGATGCCCATGGCTTCGAGACGCGCAAAGATGAAGGGCTTGAACAACTCAATCGCCATCAGCTTGGGCAAGCCGCACTGGTGCAATTTGAGCGTAGGGCCCACGGTGATCACGGAACGACCCGAGTAGTCAACGCGCTTGCCCAGCAAGTTTTGACGGAAACGACCGCTCTTGCCTTTGATCATGTCGGCCAAAGACTTCAGGGCGCGCTTGTTGGCGCCTGTCATGGCCTTGCCGCGGCGACCGTTGTCCAGCAAGCTGTCCACGGCTTCTTGCAACATGCGCTTTTCGTTGCGCGCAATGATCTCTGGGGCCTTCAATTCCAGCAAACGGCGCAGACGGCTGTTGCGGTTGATGACGCGGCGGTACAGGTCGTTCAGGTCAGAGGTCGCAAAGCGGCCGCCATCCAGTGGCACCAAAGGACGCAGGTCCGGTGGCAACACGGGCAGCACTTCGAGCACCATCCACTCGGGCTTGATGCCCGACTTCTTGAACGCTTCCAGCACTTTGAGGCGCTTGGAATTTTTCTTGACCTTGAGCTCAGAGCCGGTCAAGTCACCGCGCAGGCGTTCGATTTCGCTTTCGATGTCGATGCTCTGCAGCAATTCCTTGATGCCTTCTGCGCCCATCTTGGCGACGAATTCATCGCCGTATTCCTTGATCTTGGCGTCGTAGTCGTCTTCGCTCATGATGCCGAACTTCTTCAGCGGGGTCATGCCGGGATCGGTCACGACATAGGCTTCAAAGTACAACACGCGTTCAATGTCGCGCAGCGTCATGTCGAGCACCAGGCCCAAACGCGATGGCAGCGATTTGAGGAACCAGATGTGGGCGCAAGGCGCGGCCAGATCGATGTGGCCCATGCGTTCACGGCGCACTTTGGTTTGTGTGACTTCAACGCCGCACTTCTCGCAGATTACGCCGCGGTGCTTGAGGCGCTTGTACTTGCCGCACAGGCATTCGTAGTCTTTGATGGGGCCAAAGATCTTGGCGCAAAACAGACCGTCGCGCTCGGGCTTGAAGGTGCGGTAGTTGATGGTTTCAGGCTTTTTCACTTCGCCAAAAGACCACGAACGGATCTTCTCGGGCGATGCCAGGCCGATGCGGATCGCATCGAAGTGGTCATCGGGCGTGAACTGCTTGAACAGGTCGAGTAGTGATTTCATGGTTTAAATCCTTTGCCTGTGAATTAAGAACGCTCGAGCTCGATGTCAAGGCCCAGCGAACGGATTTCCTTGACCAGCACGTTGAACGATTCGGGCATGCCCGCTTCGATGGAGTGTTCGCCTTTGACGATGCTTTCGTACACCTTGGTACGGCCTTGCACGTCGTCGGACTTCACGGTGAGCATCTCTTGCAACACATAAGAAGCGCCATACGCTTCCAGTGCCCAGACTTCCATCTCACCGAAACGCTGACCACCGAACTGCGCTTTACCACCCAGCGGCTGCTGTGTGACCAAGCTGTAAGGACCGGTCGAACGGGCGTGCATCTTGTCGTCCACCAAGTGGTGCAGCTTCAAGAAGTGCATGTAGCCAATGGTGGTTGGACGGTCAAAGGCGTCGCCAGTGCGGCCGTCAAACAAGTTGGCTTGAGTGCGAGTGGCGGTCAGCCCCTTGGCCTTGGCCAAGTCTTCTGGGTAAGCCAGGTGCAACATGGCGCGGATTTCTTCTTCGGCAGCACCATCGAACACGGGCGTGGCGAATGGGAAACCTTCTTTCAGGTTGTTTGCCATGTCCAGCACTTCGTCATCGCTCAATTGAGACAAGTCTTCCTTGCGGCCCATGCTGTTGTAGAGCTGCTCGAACAGCTTGCGCAGGTCGGCAATCTTTTCCATGCGCTGGGTTTCGGCTTGCAGCATGTTCCCAATGCGTTGGCCAATGCCTTTGCCGGCCCAACCCAGGTG
>JBIKQY010000060.1:0-10016 GCA_044349465.1 Limnohabitans sp.
GCCGCGCCAGCGTCACCACCACGGGTCCCAGCAGCACGGTGAGCAGGGAGGGGAAGACGCAAAAGATCAGGGGGATGAGGAGTTTGACGGGGAGTTTGGCTGCGGCTTCTTCGGCGCGCAGGCGGCGTTGGGTGCGCAGGGCGTCGGCGTGCACGGCCAGCGATTCGGACACGCTGGTGCCAAAGCGGTCGGCCTGGATGAGCATAGAGACCAGGGCGTCGATGTCCTGCAGGCCCACGCGTTGCGACAGGTTGCGCAGCGCTTCGGCCCGCGATGAGCCGGCCCGCAGGGCCAGCCCGGTGAGGGCAAATTCTTCGGACAACACGGGGCGGGCGTGGCGCATTTCTCGGCCCACGCGTTCGATGGCCGCGTCCAGCCCCAGGCCAGCTTGCACGCACAGGCGCAGCAGGTCCAGCGCGTCCGGAAAGGCGTGCAGCAGTTCCAGTTGCCTGCGCTGGATGCGCAGCTTGAGCACCGCGTCGGGCAGGTAGTATCCCAGCGCTGCGGCTGCGACCACCAGGGCCAGGAGCAGCAGGGGGTTGGCGGGCCAGCCTTGGGCATTGAGCACGCTCCAGGTCAGGGCGGGCAGCAGCACCGTGAGCAGGGTTTTGCTGATGAAGTAAATCTGCAGCGCCACGGGCGAGCGCCAGCCTGCGTTGGCAAAGCGCAGGCGCAGCGCAGAGGGCATGTCGCCTTCGCCGCCCGACAAGCCGGCCGTCCAGGGGCCCAGCCACAGCATGGCCGACAACAGCCGGGCTTGGCCCCGTTGCCAGGCGCTTGGTGGCGCTGCTGTGCCAGCGCTTGGGGCACTCAGCCGGGCCAGGCGTTCGCGCCCGGGGTCGGGCAGCCAGCGGCTGAGCACGGCCAGGCTCACAGTCAGGACC
Organism: Limnohabitans sp.; assembly: GCA_044349465.1. Lineage (GTDB taxonomy): Bacteria > Pseudomonadota > Gammaproteobacteria > Burkholderiales > Burkholderiaceae_C > Limnohabitans_A. The sequence continues at coordinate 885 of JBIKQY010000060.1, forward strand.
AAGGCGAACACGAGCGCCGAAAAAATCAGGGTGGAAGAGGTCATGGCGGGTCAGGGCTTGGGTTGTGTCAATGTCAGACGCGGATCTTGATCAGTCGCCACATCCACAAGATGCCGAAGGCCATCAGGGTCAGTGAGATGTAGACCAGCTGCAAGCCCATGGGGTCGGTCCACAGGCGCGAGATGAAGCCGGGGTTGAGCAAGCTCATGCCAGCGGCCAGTGCAAAGGGCAGCAGCGACAAGATGACGGCCGAGATGCGCCCCTCGGCCGAGAGCACGCGCACGATGCCCGCAATTTTTTGGCGCTCCCGGATCAGGTGGGCGGTGTTTTTCAGGATCTCGGCCAAGTTGCCGCCGGTTTCGCTTTGGATGACAACAGCCACCACAAAGTAGCGCACATCCTCGCTGGCCACCCGCACTGCCAGGGCTTGCAGCGCTTGCGCGGTGCTGATGCCGAAGTTGATTTCTTCAAACACTGCACGCAGCTCGTACGACAGGGGTGGCGGGCAGTCTTTGGCCGCCACTTGCAGGGCGCTGGTGAAGGCGTGCCCGGCTTGCATGGAGCGGGCCATCAGGTCCAGCGCGTCGGGCAGGGCTTGGCTGATCCGGGTCATGCGCTGGATGCGCCGCTGCTGCAAAAAAGTGATCAACAGCAGTGGCCCCAGCACCGCCAACGCCAGGCTCAGCAGCACTGGCCAATGCATGCTGGCAGCCAGCGCCAGGGCCAGCAGCACCAGGCCTGCGACCAATGACAGTGCTTGCGCCAGGCTGAGCGCCAGGCCGGTTTGCAGTAAAAAATGGTCGAAGCTGTTCACGCCCGGCAAAGTCTGCAGGCCGCGCTCGGCCCAGTCCCATTGGCTGAGCAAGCGCTTGGGCCGCAGTTTGAGCGTGGGTTCGGCCTCATCGCTGGGGCCGCTCTGCGTGGCCGCTTGCAGCCGTTGCGCCAGGGCTTTTTGACGCGGGTCCAGGTGTTGCCGCCACAGCCCGTACAGGCCCCACACCAGAGCGCCGATGCTCAGGGATGCCAGCGCGGCAAAGGTCCAAAAGGGGGTGTTCATGGCTCAGCTCCAGCGCTGGGTGGGTTCGAACAGTTTGTCGCTGAGCGCGATGCCGCGTGTCACCAAGCGCTGCATGAATTTGGGGCGAATGCCGGTTGCCACAAACTGGCCTTGCACATGGCCGTCGGGGTCCAGGCCAGTTTGCTCGAAGCGGAAAATCTCTTGCATGCTGATGATGTCGCCCTCAATGCCCGTGATCTCTTGCAAGCTGGTGATCTTGCGCTGCCCGTCGGACAGGCGCGAGACCTGGATGACCACCGACAGGGCGGCGGCAATTTGCTGGCGCAAAGCGCGTGTCTCGGCTTTGAGGCCCGTCATGCCCAGCATGTGTTCGAGCCGGGTGAGCGCGTCGCGTGGCGAGTTGGCGTGGATGGTGGTCATCGAGCCGTCGTGGCCGGTGTTCATGGCTTGCAGCATGTCCAGCACTTCGCCGCCGCGCACCTCGCCCATGATGATGCGGTCAGGCCGCATGCGCAGGCTGTTGCGCAGCAGCTCGCGCTGCGAGATTTCGCCCTTGCCCTCGATGTTGGGCGGGCGTGTCTCCAGGCGCACCACATGGGGCTGCTGCAGTTGCAGCTCGGCCGCGTCTTCGATGGTGATGATGCGCTCGTCGCCCGGGATGCTGGCCGACATGACATTCAGCAGTGTGGTCTTGCCGCTGCCCGTGCCGCCCGAGACGATCACGTTCAGGCGGGCCCGCACCACGCCGTTGATCAACTCGGCCATGCCGGTGGTGAGCGTGCCCATGCTGATGAGGTCGTGCACGCTGAAGGGCACGACCGCAAAGCGGCGGATGGACAGCAGGGGCCCGTCCATGGCCAGGGGCGCGATGACCGCGTTCACCCGCGAGCCGTCGGGCAGCCGTGCGTCCACCATGGGGCTCATCTCGTCCACGCGTCGCCCGATGCGCGAGACGATGCGGTCGATCACCCGCAGCAGGTGGGCCTCGTTGTCGAACTGCACATCGGTTTGCACGATCTTGCCGTGCCTTTCGGCATAGACCTGAAACGGCCCGTTGACCAGGATGTCCGAGACGGTGGGGTCGGACAGCAAGGACTCGATGGGGCCCAGGCCCAGCATTTCGTCTTGAATGGCCTGGATGATGAGGCGACGCTCGGTTTCATTGAGCGCCAGTTTGTGCGTGGCAATCCGGTCTTCGGTCAGCGCCTTGAGTTCGGTGCGCAGGCGATCGGGGGCCATGCTTTCCATGCGCTGCCAGTCCATGAGCGCCAAGATTTCCTGGTGGATGCGGGTCTTGATGTCGTCCAGTTGCACCCCCGGCGTGTGGGGGTAGGGGGCTGTGGCGGCAAGTGAGATGGGCGTGGCCGCAGGGGCCAAGGGGCGGGTGTCCGGCGCGTGTGTGGGTTTCACGAGCGCGGGACTCAGCAGCGCGGTGGCGTGGCTGGCGTTTTCAAATTGGTAGCGCAGGTTCGGGTTCAAACAGCTCTCCTGTGGGGTCAGCAACGCAGGGCTTCAGCGCGGTGGCTCAGGCGTTTTGGCCGATCCAGCGCTGCATCCAATGGCGGTTTTTGTGGGGGGCGCTCTCTAGCAAGGAGCTTGTGGCTTCGCGCAGTGCGTGGATCACGGCGTTGTGGTCGTTCACCACCGACAAGGGTTGGCCGATGTGCAGGGATTCGTCCACCCACTCCGGGCCGCTGGGGATACTTTGCTGCACCTTCAGGCCCACGGCTTTTTCCAGCTCGGGCAGGCTCACCCAACCTCGGGGTTTGTAGCGGTTGACCAGCAATCGCAGCTTGGTTTCGTTCAGGCCCAAGGCCCGCATCATGTTGACGAGGCGCTGAGCGTCGCGCACATCCGGGGTCTGGCTTTGCATCACGATGTAGACCACATCGGCCATGTCCAGCACCTTGAGCGTCAGGGCGTTCAGGTTGCGCGGCAGGTCCACCACCACATGCTCGTGCAGGCTGCGCACCAGGGTGAGGACTTTTTCGATGTCCTGGGGGTTGATGGCCATGGCGTTTTCCAGCGAATGGGGCGCGGCCAGCAAGTTGAGTCGGGGCGTGACGGGATGCAGGCAACTGGCCAACAGCTGCACATCGAGCCGGTCAATTTGCCGCGTCAAGTCGCCCAGGCTGTGCTTGTTGGCCCCGCTGCCCAGGTAAAAAGAGGCATCGCCGCACTGCAGGTCCAGGTCGACGAAGGCGCATTTTTTGCCAAACTCGCTGGCCATGATGTGGGCCATGTTGGCCGCCACAAAGCTGGTGCCGTTGCCGCCTTTGCAGCCCATGAAGGCCACCAGTCGGCCCGAACGTGCTGGCGGCGTGGGGGCGGTGGGTGCGGTGGGTGCCGTGGGGGGCGTTGCGAGGGCTGTTGCCATGTCTGTTGCGTCTGTGGGTTTGCTTGTGATGGCCTGGGTCGCAGCGCGCTCGTTCCAGCGCTGCAGGGTCTGCGCCAGCTCGTGCGGGTCGGGTGGCAGCTGCAAGACTTCGCGCACGCCGACACGCATGGCCCGCGTGAGCAGGGCTTTGCTGTTGTCTTCGCTCAGCAGCAGTACGTTCAGCTGGGGCCGTTGGCGCAACCAGCCATCGAGCACCACCAGGTCGTCGTTGGTGGTGGTCTCAAAGCTGATGGGGCTGTCCAGCAGCACGATGGCGCCCGGCGGTGCATCGTCCAGGGCCTGCAGCGATGCCAGCAAGTTGCTGCCCGGGGTTCGCAGCACGGCGCTGGCCAGAGGCAGGTCGTTTTGTTGCAAGCTGCTGCACAGGGTGTCCAGCAGGGTGTCGTTGGAGGCGATCACATGGAGGGGCATGGCAAAACTTTCAAGGTGCGTTGGCGTGCCGGGTGGTGTTGGCTTCGTTGGGCTTTGCCGCGTTCTGGATGATTCCAAGCCGCCAGCCCACTTTAAAAAATCAAACCGATTTGCACAGTGTGCTAAACCACCAAAGTATTGATTTCGGTGGGCGTGCAAAGATTCCCGTGCGCCAGCGCACCGAAACGGGCCGCTTGCGTCTTTAAGGTCGGGGTTTTCCATGCGGTCCACGCGGGCCCCGTTCAGGAGATGCCCCATGACATGGTTAAAAGACCCCGTTCGCCAGGCTTGCTGGCATCCAAAAGCACCGATGTATTCAAGTCATCCGGGTGCTGGGTCAGTCCCTCGCGCAGCAGGTCGCCATGACCGCAAATGGCCAGCACAGCAGCGCGGCGCGTTCGAGTTCGTGCTGATATTGCCCATCCTCTTGGGTTTGCTGGTGGGCGGTATCGATGCGAGCATGGCTTTGTACGACAAGGCCGTGATCACCAAGGCCAGCCGGGAAGGCGCACGCGCGGGCATCGTGGCACGCAACCCGCAGCTCAGCGATGCGCAAATTCGGCAGGTGGTCAACCAATACGCCCAAAGTTCGCTGGTCAGCTTCGGCACCAACCCAGTACAGCCCACCGTGCTCATTCAAAAGGGTCGCCTGGGTGATGACCCCACGCTGCAGGTCACGGTGAGTTACACCTTTGAAGGCATTGGCCTGGGCAGCTTGCTCCAAAGCTTGGGCAGGCCTTGGGTTTTGCAGGCCAGCACGGTCTTGATTGACGAGTGAAGGACATGGTGATGAAAAAAATCAGACGGGTATCCAAATCCCAAAAAGGCGCAGTCAACGTGTTGGTGGCTTGGACTTTGTCGGCGCTCGTGGGGGCCGGGGCCTTTGCAGTCGACCTGGCATATTTGTATGCGGTACGCTAGGAGGTGCAAAACGATGCCGACCCTGTGAAGTTTGCAGGTGTCCAGGCCCAATCGTTCACTTGGTCATCCCGGCCTTGTGTTTTGTCATCCCGGACTCGAGCCGGGATCCCGTGCATGCTGCCGGTCTTTGCAAAGGGTTGTGGTGCGTACTGGATCCCGGGTCTTCGTCCCGGGTGACAAAGATTTCATGGACGTTTCAACTTCAACGGGTTGGATCAATCATGAAGTTCTTGATGTCCATTCGGGCGATCGCCCGGTAACAGGCCAGCCATGTCGACGACCGGTTTTGATGGGCGAGCGTCTCGCCCATCGTGCCAGGGCAGATGCGCCTACGGCGCGGGGTCGATGTCAAGCACATCGCCTTCTGGCAGAAGGTAGATGCCAGTGGGGTTGGCCGCGCTGGTGCTTGCCAAAGGGGCGGGATCGAACAGCTCGACGCGCTGTGGGTGCAAGCGCAAAGCCACTGACGGGCCCATGCGGGTGGCCAGCACGCGATGGGATTGGTCGTGGAATTGCACGGCAAAAGCGCCCGGGCCTTGCAGCAAAGCGGTGGCACGGTGCACGGCCTGCAGCGCATTACCCGGGTGGACGGCATCGATCAGGTGTGCAATCAGTTCGCCATCGCTTTCGGTGCTGAAGTGGTAACCCCTGCCTTGCAGTTGGCTGCGCAGGGCTGTGTGGTTGTGGATGTGACCCCGATGCAGAACGGCCACGCGCGGGCGCGACCCGGGCTTGGCGTTGGGGCCTTGACTGAGATGGGCCTGGGGCGCGTTCAAAAACCGAAAGGGCGACAACTGGCGTTGAAAAGTTACCTCCGAGTGGGTATGCATGAGGGGTCTCCGTTTCTTCAGGGTCAAGGACGCAAACTGTTGGCCAGACAAGGCGCTTGCCACGCGTGTACGTGTAGGCGACCTTTCTGGTTGGGACGACTCATCGTCATCGAAATTTCTTTCTTGAACAGTGGTCCAGCGCACACGGGGACCTTATGGTTGCAGGTTTTTTTTGGATCAATGTCCACAGTCTGGCGCTCTTGAATGCGGGCTATTTGTCGCTTGCGATTTGAATGACTTGCGTCAAGACACACCCTGTCGGAACCACCTAGCATGGGTTTTTGATTCACCGAAAGGCGTTGTCACCATGTTCAAGAAGATTTTGTTGCCCATCGATGGTTCCGATGCCGCTTTGGCCGCGGCTCGATTGGTCATTGAGTTGGCGCAATCTCAGGGCGCGCAGGTTTGTGGCCTGATGGTGATCGACCCTTATCTGTACGCAGGCGTGGGCCAGGCTTCGACCCTGGGCCAGCAGGCCCACAGCCAAGAGGCGGCGGCTTGGGCCGAGCAGCATCTGGGGGTGTTGCGTAGCCAATGCGAGGCCCTGAAGGTACCTTTTCAGAGCGCGACGCTGGAGAGCGCTTCGGTGGTCAAAGGCATTTTGGAGGCGCAGCAGTCCTTGGGCTGCGACCTGATTGCGCTGGGCTCGCGTGGGCGCGGCGGTGTGTCGGCCCTGCTGCTGGGCAGTGTGGCGCAAAAGGTCTTGGCGCAGTCGCCCGTGCCGGTGATGATTTTGAAAGCCTGAGGCGTGTCGGGCGGCCGATCATCCGACCATCGTTTGTCAGTGAACACGCCTGTGACCGGGCCTGTGACCGGATCTGTCACCGGGGCTGATCCCAGCGCAGACTGGCACGCCCAAAGCGCCGAGCAGGTGCTGCAGGCGCTGGCGGTGGACCCGGTGCAAGGCCTGTCATCCGAGGCCGTGGCGCAGCGGCTGCGCACGCACGGCCACAACCGGTTGCCCGCCATGCAGGGCGTGCCTGCCTGGCGGCGTTTTTTGCTGCAGTTTCACAACCCGCTGATTTATGTCTTGTTGATCGCCGGGGGCGTGACCTTGGCGCTGCAGTTCCATGTGGATGCGCTGGTGATTTTGGCGGTGGTACTGATCAACGCCTTGATCGGATTTGTGCAAGAGGGTCAAGCCGAAAAAGCCATGGACGCGGTGCGTGGCCTGCTGGCCAGCCGAGCCAACGTGTGGCGCGGTGGTGCGCGCCAGCCGGTGGATGCAGGGGAGCTGGTGCCGGGTGATTTGGTGTTGCTCGAATCGGGTGACAAGGTGCCGGCTGATCTGCGCCTGCTGCGTTGCAAGAACTTGCGCATCACCGAAGCGGCGCTCACGGGTGAGTCGGTGCCGGTGAGCAAAGACACTGAGGCCGTGCTGGCCCATGCGCCCATGGGTGACCGCCTGTGCATGGCGTATTCGGGCACGCTGGTGGCCACGGGGCAGGGCATGGGCGTGGTGGTGGCCACCGGGGCGCGCACTGAGATCGGGCAAATTGGCACCCTGGTGGGCGGCGTGCAGGCGCTGGTCACGCCGCTGACGCGCAGGCTCGACCAGTTTGCCCGCCAGATCACGGCCTTCATCGTGGGGGTGGGGGCGGTGTCTTTTGCCTATGGTTATTGGGCCGCGCATTTGCCCGCGCAGGAATTGTTCATGGCGGTGGTGGGCCTGGCGGTGGCTGCGATCCCCGAGGGGCTGCCCGCCATCGTCACGGTCTTGCTGGCCATCGGCACGCGCCGCATGGCCCGGCAACACGCCATCGTGCGGCGCTTGCCTGCGGTGGAGGCGCTGGGTTCGGTGAGCGTGATTTGCTCGGACAAAACCGGCACCCTGACCCAAAACGAGATGACCGCTGTGCACTTGGTTTTGCCCGGTCAGCGTTTGAGGGTGACGGGTGCGGGCTATGCGCCGCTGGGCGGCTTTTGGGCGGGCGACACCGCTGTGCAGCCCGAGCACACGCCGCAGCTGCTGGCCCTGGCCCGCTGTGCGGGCTTGTGCAACGAGGCGCGCATTGAGCTGCAGGACCCGGCCAAGGCTCATCTTCAGCTTGCGCAGTTGCCCGGTCCTGTGGGCGCAGAAACGGTGGCTGAAAAAAGCCGTGAAGTCGCTGCCTGGCGCATGGTGGGCGACCCGACCGAGGGCGCTTTGATGACGCTGGCGCACAAGGCGGGCCTGAGCGCCGAGCTGCTGAGCGCTGTGCGCCGACTGGATGTGATTCCGTTTGAGTCGGAGCACCGCTTCATGGCGGTGCTGGTGCAGGCTTGGGCTGATGCGGCTGACCCCGAGGTGCTGCTCAAGGGCGCGCCCGAAGTGGTGCTGCGCTTGTGCACCCACAGCGGTGGCCAGCCGCTGGATGGGGCGCACTGGCAAGCGGCTGTGGCCGACGCCGCTGCCCAAGGCCAGCGCGTGTTGGCCCTGGCCCAATGCCGCATGCCTGGTGGCACCCGCCAACTCAGCATGGACGACATCACCCCGCGCTTTGAGTTGCTGGGCCTGGTGGGCATCATCGACCCGCCCCGGCCCGAGGCCATGGCGGCGGTGGCCGAATGCCAGCGGGCAGGCATCCGCGTGAAGATGATCACCGGCGACCACGCCCTCACGGCAGCGGCCATTGGCGCGCAACTGGGTCTGGCCACCAGCCACACGCTGACGGGCGAAGACATCGAGGCCATGGACGACGAAGCCCTGAAAAACCGGGTGCTGGACACCGATGTGTTTGCCCGCGCCAGCCCGGTGCACAAGCTGCGCTTGGTGCACGCCTTGCAGGCGCAGGGGCATCTGGTGGCCATGACCGGCGACGGGGTGAACGACGCCCCGGCCCTTAAAGCGGCCAACATGGGCGTGGCCATGGGCCACAAGGGCACGGACGCAGCGCGTGAGGCTTCGGACTTGGTGCTGACGGACGACAACTTCGCCACCATTGCCCGCGCTGTGCGCGAGGGCCGGGTGGTGTTTGACAACATCAAGAAAACCCTGTTGTTCACCCTGCCCACCAACGGCGGCGAGGCGGGTGTGATCTTGCTGGCCATTTTTTGGGGTGTGGCCTTGCCGGTCACGGCGGGGCAGATTTTGTGGGTCAACCTGATCACGGCGGTCACCTTGTCACTGGCTTTTGCCTTCGAGCCCGGGGAAGAGGGTGTGATGCGCCACGGCCCGCGCCCACCGACCGAGCCCTTGCTGACCCGGCCATTGGTGCTGCGCATGGTGTTTGTCAGCTTGCTGATGGTGGCGGTCACGTTTTCGGTGTTCGAGTGGGAGCTCTCGCGCGGCAGCAGCCTGGAGATGGCGCGCACCGCTGCGGTGAACATGCTGGTGGTCAGCGAGCTGTTCTACCTGTTTCATGCGCGCCACTTCACCCGCTCGGCCTTTCGTCTGGAAACCTTCACGGGCAACCCGGTGGCCATCGGCGTGAGCTTGCTGATGGTGGCGGTGCAGCTGCTGTTTACCTACGCGCCTTTCATGCAGGCGGTGTTCCAAACCCGCGCCCTGGGCTTGAGCAGTTGGGCCGTGATTGGGGCGCTGGCCTGCGCCTTGTTCCTGGTGATCGAACTTG
>JBIKQY010000398.1:0-2887 GCA_044349465.1 Limnohabitans sp.
ACGCGGTAGAACCCCTCTTGGGTGCGCTCGCCGGTCAAGAATGGCTTGTCGTTGGCGTCGTGATCGGACGTGATCAAGTTGGCCGCTTCGGCATCGGTACGGGCCAACACGATGGTGGAGGTGCCCATCACGTCAGCAGCGAAACGGGCTGAGATCAATTTCTCGCACGCTTCATGCGTGGGCACCAAGACCTTGCCACCCATGTGACCGCATTTCTTCACAGCAGCCAATTGGTCTTCGAAGTGCACGCCAGCAGCGCCGGAGGCGATCATGTTCTTCATCAATTCGAAAGCGTTCAACACACCGCCGAAACCGGCTTCAGCGTCGGCCACGATGGGCAAGAAGTAGTCGATGAACTCTTTGTCGCCGGGGTTGATGCCACGGCCCCACTGGATTTCGTCGGCGCGCTTGAAGGTGTTGTTGATGCGGCGAACCATAGTGGGCACCGAGTCGTACGCGTAGAGCGACTGGTCGGGGTACATGGTTTCGGACGTGTTGCCGTCAGCGGCGACTTGCCAGCCCGACAGGTACACCGCTTCCAAGCCGGCTTTGGCTTGTTGCATGGCTTGACCTGCAGAGATCGCGCCGAAGGCGTTGACGTAGCCTTTTTTGGCACCGCCGTTGACTTTTTCCCAGAGCTTTTCTGCACCACGCTTGGCCAAAGTGTGCTCGATGGGCATGCTGCCGCGCAGACGCACGACGTCGGCAGCGGAATAGCCGCGCTTGACGCCTTTCCAACGGGGGTTGGTGGCCCAATCTTTTTCAAGGGCGGCGATTTGCTGTTCACGGCTGAGTTGTTGGGTGATGTCGGCTGGCATGGAAAACTCCTGTGGTCAAGTTGAAATCAAGCGATGGATGCAGCGGTTTCTGCCCTGTCGTTGCCCTCATCTTAACTCTTATAGAAGACCAGGCTATTATCTTATGTCTTATACAAGACATATTTTTAATTGTTTAAAATCAACACGTTGGATATGTTATTTCTCAATACGAAATACAAACCCATAATTCAAAAGAGAAATCACACTTCAAATTCATCAATATTTCACAATATGAAAATACAAAACAACCCATGAAATTTTTCTTTAAAGCTCAGCCCCACACCCTGAGCAAAGCATTTGCATGCCAGTGAAACCAAGCGATGGCATCAAATGAAGCGGATGAAAGTTGCCAAGACCAAGAAAAGCCCAATTACAAGGGCAAATCAGCAACAAACACGTGAGAAAAATGATTTTTCTGCTTGGAAAGTGCCACTTTCTCCATTAGCATCCAACTAGCTGAAAACACATCGTTTCTCAGCGGCGAACCCACTTCCGACCAAAGGAATTTCATCATGGCAACTGCGAAAAAAACCCCGGCCAAAAAAGCTGCAGCACCCGCTAAAAAAGCAGCACCGGCAACCAAGGCTGCTCCCGCAAAAAAAGCGGCTGCACCTGCTAAAAAGGTAGCCGCTAAGGCTCCCGCCAAAAAGGCTGCTCCTGCAACCAAACGCACCCCCAACCCCGCCTTCATGAAAGCACTGACCCCCAGTGCCGCTCTGGCTGCCGTGGTGGGTGCTGCTCCTCTGCCACGCACAGAAGTGGTCAGCAAAATGTGGGTCTACATCAAGAAACACAAGCTGCAAGACAGCGTGAACCGCCGCGCCATCAATGCCGATGACAAACTCAAGGCAGTTTTCGGCAAAGCGCAAGTCACCATGTTCGAAATGGCTGGTCTGATCGGCAAGCACCTGAAGTAATTCAGTCGCTTGACGCATAAAAAAACCCGCCTCGGCGGGTTTTTTTATGGGTCAACGTTCAGTTCGCCAAGCCTAAGTTCGCCAAGGTCGGGCGAACTTCCAAGCTTGGCCATCAAGTGGAGACTTGGCGGTTCAAAGCGGCTTGCGTGATCGCACTCAAAGTCCCGCGTGTAGAGATCACCTCTGGATCGAGCATGACCTCAATGAGTGTGCCCTGAGGTCGGGCCAATGCCGCCAGCAGCGCCGGCTCGAAGGCTTCGGTCTGCTCGATGCGCACACCCACATAACCATAAGCCTCAGCCAAAGCGGCAAAGTCAGGGTTTTGCAGTTTGGAGCCTGTCACATGCTCGGGATATTCGCGCTCTTGGTGCATGCGGATGGTGCCGTACATGCCGTTGTTCAGCAGCACGATGATGCTCTTGCCACCATGCTGCACCGCAGTGGCCAGTTCCTGGCCATTCATCAAAAAGTCGCCATCGCCTGCGATGGTGAAGGCCAAACGCCCGGTCAACAAATTGGCAGCAATGCCAGCAGGCACGCCATAACCCATGGCGCCCACCGTGGGGGCCAACTGGGTTTTGTGGCCTTTGACCAAGCCGTGATGCTTGTAAAAACGGTGCATCCAGCTGGCGAAATTGCCCGCGCCATTGGTCAGCACGGCGTCCGCTGGCAAATGCTTTTGCAGCGTGGCCACGATGGCGGGCATGTCGATGTCGCCCGGCAAGGCCTGTGGCGTGAGGTTGTTCAGGTAATCCTTGTGCGCTGCTTGCGTCCAATCGGCCCAAGGCAGCTCGGTGGGCGCACTCAAGACCTCCAAGCTGCGGGCGGCCGCGTTCATGGTGGCGTTGATGGCCAAATCGGCTTGGTAAACGCGGTTGAGCTCTTCGGCACTGGCATGGATGTGCACCAGCTTCTGGCGGGTTTTGGGCGCTTGCAACAAGGTGTAGCCCCCGGTGGTCATTTCACCCAAGCGAGGGCCGATGGCCACAATCAGGTCGGCGTCACGCACGCGTTGGCCCAGTGCCGGGCCAATCCCGATGCCCACATCACCGGCGTACAAGGGGTGGTGGTTGTCAAAGGTGTCCTGAAAACGGAATGCATTGGTCACCGGCAGCTGCCAGTTTTCGGCAAATCGCTGCAAGGCTTGCGCCG
>JBIKQY010000449.1:0-2876 GCA_044349465.1 Limnohabitans sp.
CAAAGCTCAAAAAAGCCAGGATGACTTTTTTGGGCCCGTGCTGGTCCAGCCAGCGCCCCAAAGGCAATTGGGTGAGCGAAAAGCCCAAAAAGTACCCTCCAGCCAGCAGGCCGAGGTCTTGCGCACTCAGGTTGAATTCGGTGGTCAAGGTGGGCGAGAGGGTGGCTGTGATGGCCCGCACCAAGGCCGAGAAGAAGTAGGCCAACGCAAAAGCCAGAAACACCACCACGGCCATGCGGCGCGGCAAGTGGTCGGGGTGCGCCAAGGTGTTGCTGCTCACGGTGGTGGCGCTCATGGCTTGATCCCATCAAACAAGGTGTTGGCCAATTCAGCCTCAATTTTGCGGTCGTACACCACGGCATGGACCAGCCGCACCCGTTCGCCTTCGGCCACTGCTCCCCACACAGCGTCCATGTTCACCGGCTCGCCATTGGCGCGCAGGCCAGGGGCTTGTACCCGCAAAGAAGTCGCCAAGGGCAACTGGCCCGGGCGATGCCAAGCCTGCTGCTGCCCGGCCGCCAAGGGTTGGGTCACGCGGGCATTGTCCAGGGTGGCTTTTTGCCAGGCCGCCATCACCGCGCTGGCGTCGGACCCGACAGGCAAGGCCGCGCTCATCACCGCCACCATGGCCGTGCCGCTTTCGCAGCCCACCACTTGCAAATCCACAGGCACGCCGCCCAGGGGCACGCTGCGGTTGGTTCGGTCAGGTTTGCAGGGCAATTGGACTTTGAGCGCACTGCCCTCAAAAGCCACGTCCCGCCAGTTCTGGGCAGGGCTGCAAGCGCTCAAAGTCAGGGCCCCGAAGAGGCTGGCCACCAGGGCCGAGGAATAGATTCGCATGGGGTGATTATCCTGATCAGCGGCCGCATTGGGTTTTGGCGACAATGTTCCCCATGAACTCACTCGACGGCATCCGCGTTCTCGACCTCTCCCGCGTTCTGGCGGGCCCCTGGTGTACCCAGACCTTGGCCGATCTGGGGGCCGACGTCATCAAGATCGAGCGCCCCGGCACGGGCGACGACACCCGCACCTGGGGGCCGCCCTTCTTGAAAGACGCCCAAGGCCAGGACACCGCTGAAGCCGCCTATTACTTGGGTGCCAACCGCAACAAACGTTCGGTGACCTGCGACATCGCACAGCCCGAAGGCCAAGCCCTGATCCGGGAACTGGTCAAGCATTGTGATGTCTTTGTTGAAAACTTCAAGGTCGGCGACATGGCCCGTTATGGCCTGGACTACGCCAGCCTGAGCGCCCTGAACCCCAAGCTGGTCTATTGCAGCGTGACCGGCTTTGGCCAGACCGGCCCTTACCGCGAGCGGGCGGGTTACGACTATGCCGTGCAGGGCATCGGCGGCCTGATGAGCGTGACCGGCGAACGAGACGACTTGGGCGGTGGCCCCCAAAAAGTAGGTGTTGCCGTCGCCGACCTGTTCACCGGCATGTACGCCACCGTAGCGATCTTGGCAGCACTGCGCCATGTTGAACGCACTGGCCAAGGCCAGCAGGTGGACATGGCCTTGCTCGACACGCAAGTCGCCATGCTTGCCAATTTAGGCTCTAACTATTTGGTCAGTGGCAAAGTGCCGGGTCGCGCTGGCAACGCGCACCAAAACATCGTGCCCTACCAGGTGTTCGAAGTCATGGCCCCGACCGGCTCAGCACCCGGCTGCCGCGACCACCTGATTTTGGCAGTCGGCAACGACGGGCAATTTGCCAAGTTCTGCACCGTGGCGGGTTGCCCCGAACTGGCGCAAGACCCGCGCTACGCCCTGAACGCCGACCGGGTTCGCCACCGTGACACGCTGGTGCCCCTGCTGGAGGGCATCTTGAAAACCCGTACCAAGGCCGACTGGTTGTCCGCCCTCGAAGCCGCCAAGGTGCCCTGTGGGGCCATCAACACCCTGAGCGAAGTTTTTGTGGACCCGCAAATCCAGGCCCGAGGCATGGTGCAGGACTGGCAACACCCGATCAAACCCGACCTGAAACTGGTGGCCAGCCCGATCAAGATGAGCCGCACCCCTGTTCGCCAGGACTTTCCGCCCCCCATGCTGGGCCAGCACACTGCAGAGGTTTTGTCCGAAGTGTTGGGCTGGAGCGCTGAACAACTGGGACCGCTGCGCGGCAAAGGGGTGATTTGATGTCCAACTTCATGCTGGTTCACGGGGCTTGGCACGGGGCCTGGTGCTGGCAGCGTGTTCTTCCAGGCCTGATGGGGGCCGGGCACCGCGCCCATGCCGTCACCCTGACCGGGGTGGGTGAGCGCGCCCACCTGCTTCACCCCAGCATCGATCTGGAAAGTCACATCACAGACGTGATGGCCGCCATGGACGCCGAAGAAATGGACGAAGTGGTTCTGGTCGTGCATTCGTACGCCGGCATGTTGGGCACCGCCGTGGCCGACCGCAGGCCCGAGCGCTTGCGTCACCTGGTCTATCTGGACGCGGTGCTGCCCAAACCCGGCGAAAGCTGGAGCAGCACCCACGCCAGCGCCACCCGGAACACCCGCATCGCTGCAGCGCAAGCCCATCCCTTGCACGCCTTTCCCGCGCCCGACCCTTCGGTGTTTGGCTTGAGCGATGAAGACCATGCCTGGGTACAAAGACGTCAAACCCCACACCCGGGCGGCCCTTACACCCAAGTGCTCGACTTTGATCCGCAGCGGGTGGCCAGCGTGCCGCGCACCTTCATCAACTGCACATCCCCGCCTTTGGGCACCATCGATGTCAGTCGCCTGCGCATGGTGGACCCCAAGTTCTGGGACGGCGCTTGGCTGCCAGGTTCACAAGTGCTGGAGATGCACACCGGTCATGACCCCATGGTCAGTGACCCGCAAGGTCTGTTGGCGCTTTTGCTGGGTCTGGTTTGAAGTCAACTTC
>JBIKQY010000399.1:0-2871 GCA_044349465.1 Limnohabitans sp.
CCAACACGCGCGTCGAAGGCTCGTTGTCCGGGCAGTTTCAATTTGCCGACCAGTTGCCGTCAGAGGCCTTGTCTCGCGTCGAAAAAGGCGGCGCCGGCGTGGTGCCCATCCTCACGCCTTCCTACGGGTTTCCTTACCTGGTGCTCAACACCAAAGAGGGCGTGATGGCCAACCAGGGCGTACGCCAGGCGATTCAAATCGCCATCGGCCAAGGCGAAATGCTGACTGCTGCCTACGGGGATAAGCGGTTTTTCACCGCCGAGGGCAATCACTTCCCGCAAGGCACGCCGTTTTACTCCACTGCCGGCACGGACCAGTACAACAAGCAAGACGCCAAGCGCGCCAAAGATATGGCTGAAAAAGCCGGCTACAAGGGCGAGACCGTCCGTTTGCTGACCAGCCGTAACTTTGAGTTCCATCACACCATGATGCAAGTGATGGCCGAGCAGTTGCGCGCCGCCGGATTCAAGCCCGAGATGCAAGTGGTGGACTGGGCGACGCTGATACAGCGCCGCGGGGACTCCAAAGTGTGGGACATCTACATGACGCACTCGGGCCAGTTCCCCGAGCCCATGCTGTCGCCTCCGCAATTGGGCGAGGGCGCTCCGGGCTGGTGGAGTTCACCCGCCAAGGCCAAGGCTTTGGGTGACTTCAACCGCCAGGCCGATCCTGCCAAGCGTGCCCAACTGTGGTCCGCTGTGCAGCAAGCGGTCTACACCGAAGTGCCTTACATCAACGTGGGCAAGTTCAGTAGCCTGTCGGCGCGTTCAAGCAAGCTTGAAGGCTACACCCCGTCCACCTGGCCCTTCTTCTGGAACACGGGCTTGGCCAAATAAGCACCGGGGGCTGATCAATGTCTCGCATGTCCTGGGCCACCTTAGGACGCACTTTGCTGGGTCGCTTGGGCGGTATGTTGGCAGTGTTGTCCTTGGTGTCTGTATTGGTATTCCTGCTCACGCGGCTGGCGGCAGGGGACCCTATTGCGTTGTTGCTGGGGGACCAGGCTTCCTTGGAGGACATCGCGCAGGCGCGCCAGCGCTATGGGCTGGACCAGTCACTGCTCACCCAATTCATGTTGTGGCTGGGCGAAGTGTTCAAGGGCAACCTAGGGCAATCGGTCTTTTTGCAAATGCCAGTCACGCAAGTGCTGTGGGACCGTGTGGAGCCCACCGCCTGGCTGGCTTTTCTCTCGGTGGGCCTGGCCATGCTGATTGGCGTGCCTTGCGGCATTGTGTCTGCGGTGTGGCACGGGCGCTGGATCGATCAATGTGTGAGCACGCTGGCCATGTTGGGTGCCAGCATGCCCAGCTTCTGGATGGGCCTGATGGCCATCCAGTTGATGGCCGTCGGAGCGGGGTGGTTTCCGGTGTCCGGTTATGGAGATCCCGGCGCTGACCTCGTCACGCGCATACACCACTTGATGCTGCCTGCGCTGGTCTTGGGCACACTCAATTCAGCCTTGATCATCCGATTCACTCGCGCCTCCATGCTGGACATCCTGAGCGAGGACTACATCCGCACGGCGCGCTCCAAAGGCCTGTCTGAGAACGTGGTGGTGCTCAAGCATGCCTTGCTCAATGCCCTGGTGCCTATTCTGACGGTGCTGGGCTTGACGTTGGCTCTGATGATTGGTGGCGCGGTGGTGACCGAGACGGTGTTCAATTTGCCAGGTTTGGGCAATCTGGTGGTGCGTGCCGTGTTGCGCCGTGACTACCCTGTCATTCAGGGGGCCTTGCTGGCGATTGCCGGGGTGTACGTCATCATCAACTTTGTGATCGATGTCATGTATGTGTTTGTCGATCCCAGGGTGCGCCATGGCTGAGTGGCGCCTTACCTTCTCGCAATTGTTTGCACGCCGCGTGGTCTTGCTGGCCATGGTGCTGCTGGGCTTGATGCTGTTCATGGCGGTTGCCGGGCAGTGGCTCTTGCCGCACGAGCCCATGGCCATGAAAGTCAGCATGCGCCTGAAGCCCCCCAGCTGGACTTACTGGAGCGGCACCGATGAATTGGGCCGTGACATCACCAGCCGTATTTTTTACGGAGCACGCTATTCGCTGGCGATTGGCGCAGGCACGGCTTTTCTGGCGGTGGCGCTGGGCACCTTGCTGGGTTTGTTGGCGGGTTTTTTCAAGCGCCTGGATGCAGTGCTGATGCGCGGCGTAGACGCCATGATGGCTTTCCCAGACATTTTGCTGGGCATCGCGCTGGTGTCGATTTTGGGTGCGAGTCCGGTCAATGTGGTGCTGGCACTGACCTTGGTCTACACCCCGCGTGTGGCCCGGGTGGTGCGGGCGTGCACCTTGGTGATCCGCGAGCTGCCTTATGTGGAGGCCGCGCGTGCGGTGGGTTTGAGCACACCCAGGCTGCTGCGTGTGCACATCTTGCCCAACCTGATGTCGCCCATCTTGGTTCAGTTGAGCTTCATCTTTGCCTATGCCTTGTTGGCGGAGGCGGGCTTGTCCTTTTTGGGCGTGGGGGTGGGGGCGGAAATCCCCACCTGGGGCACCATGGTGGCGGCCAGCACGCAGCATGCCGACCGGGCTGTCTGGACGCTTTTTTATCCGGGCATGGCGATTGTGCTGACCGCTTTGTCCTTGCAGTTGTTGGGTGATGGTGTGCGCGATTTGCTCGACCCCCGCTTGAAAGGTACCCCATGAGCGCGCCAGAAGCCGTGTCTGTTTTGCCGCGCTTGCAGGTGCGTGAACTGACCACCACATTGGTGCAGCGAGATGGCCATGTGCCCTTGGTGCGCGGGGTGAGTTTTGATTTGCATGCGGGGCGAACGCTGGCGCTGGTGGGCGAATCAGGCAGTGGCAAATCGCTCACAGCGCTCAGCCTGATGCGCTTGCTCGCGCGGAATGCCCGCTGGCA
>JBIKQY010000401.1:0-2862 GCA_044349465.1 Limnohabitans sp.
AAGCAGCTCGATACCAGTTTGGACGAGCGCCTGCACAAAGCTTTGACGGCGGGCGGCGATGCCGAAGGCTGGCAGCGTTGGCTGGCCGATCAGGTGCGCACCGAGCTGGTCACCCAGGCCGAAGCCCTGCTGGACGCCAACAAAGCCCCCACCGTGGGAGGCCGAAAAATGCAGGACAAGCTGCGCCAACTGCGCGACAGCTGGAAGCAAATTGACCAAGGTGGTTTGCCCAACCATGCGCTGTGGAAGCGCTTTGATGCGGCTTGTAACGAGGCCTATAAAACGGTGCTGGCCTGGCTCGAGCAGATGAAAAAGGATTCCGCTGACCAGCGGGCCCAGCGCGTGGCACTGATGGACGAAGTCAAAGCCTGGACCGCAGAGAATGCGCAAAGCGAAGATTGGCGTGCCCAGTTGCGCGCCCTGCACCAGTTTGCCGATCGTTGGCGCAATGCCGGACACCTGAGCGAGAAGGCTTTTGGCGAAATGCAGGGCCAGTGGAAAGCCATTTTCAAAGCGTCAGCGGCCCGCCTCGAAGCGGCGCAAAAAGCCAGCATTGAGCGTCGCCAAGCCCTGATCAACGAAGCGCGCGAAGTGGGCGCGGCACCGGCTTTGCGTGTGGACGCTGTCAAAGCCCTGCAGCAACGCTGGCAAGTGGAAGCCCAGTCGGTGCCGCTGGACCGCAAGACCGAACAAAAATTGTGGGAGGTGTTCCGCGCCCCGCTGGACGAAGCTTTCCAGCGCAAAGGCACAGATCGCCCGCAGGCTGCAGGCCCCGTGAGTGCCCACGACCGCGCGGTCATCGACGCCTCCAAAGCGCTGGACGCGGCCAATGCCAGCGGCGATGCGGCCAAGATCCGCGCCGCCATGGCCGCGCTCGACGCTGCCTTGCGCGGTCAAGCTTTGCAGGCGCAAGCCGCCCAAGTGGCTCAGTCTGCAGCGCCTTCTGCTGCAAATCCAGTGGCTGCGCCCACGCCTGAAGCGTCGGCCGAGACCCAAGGGGATCAGGCTTCAGCCGCAAGCAATGAGGCTCCGGCGGATGAACAAGCCAGCGAGGCTGCATCAACGCAGACAGAATCTGACAGCGCAACCCAAGAGCAGCCTGCGGCACCCGTGGTGGCCCCTAAGCCTGCCAAACCCGTGGTGGCAGTGCGTGGCGACGACCGACCCGGCCAAAAGCGTGCCGAGGCACCTGCTGGGCGCGATGGCCGACGTGATGGCCGGCCCGGCGAGCGCGGCGCGCGCCCCGGCGGTGACCGAGGCCCGGGCGCTGGCCGTTTTGGCGACCGGGGTGCTGAACGTGGTGGAGACCGTTTTGGCGATCGCGCACCCCGTGAAGACCGAGGTCCGCGTCTGGGCGATACGGCTTTCCGCGCCCAGCGCGAAGCCTTGGAGCGCGCTGAAATGTCGCTGCGCAAGCTGGCCGCGCAAGCGCACGGCGAGACCCTGGGCCGTGTCCTGACGGCTTGGCAAGAGCGCCAGGCCGAGGCCTTGCCCACGGTGCAAGAGTTGGGCAAAGGCGTCAACGCGACCACCCGTCAGGCTTGGGTACAAGCCGTGAGCGCCGAGCCCAAAACACCAGCAGGAACAGCCTTGCTGCGCTTGGAGATGGCAGCCGATGTGCCGACGCCCGCTGACAAACTCAGTGAACGCCGCGCCCTGCAGTTGCAATTGCTGACCCAGCGCAACCAACCCGGCCCCAACGAAACCTGGGCTCAAGATGTGGCGCAGGTGCTGTCAGGCCCCCACGAGGAAGCCACGGCCCGCCGCTTGCAAAACGTGCTCAAGAACTTGTTGCGCAGTTGAGTCAGCGCCGCTTGTGGGCACCCCCACAAGCGTGCTGGCTGAGCAATCGTCGGACGCAGCGAAACAAGGCTGAGCTTGGCTCAAAATCCACCCTCAAAAGCTTGTGCGTTGAGTTGTGCTTTCGCCTCAAGCTGAGGCGTAAGCGATGTCAATCCGTGAGACGCCGCCTTCTCGCTGGATCCTGAACACCTGCGCCCGAGTGGGTGTGTGATCCAGCGACCAGTCGCTCAGCACATGCCTTTGCCCTGATCCCAGTGGGTGGTTGGCCGGCTGATGGGTGTGGCCATGCACCA
This sequence comes from Limnohabitans sp., assembly GCA_044349465.1. Lineage (GTDB taxonomy): Bacteria > Pseudomonadota > Gammaproteobacteria > Burkholderiales > Burkholderiaceae_C > Limnohabitans_A. Next base: position 2,097 of record JBIKQY010000401.1, read on the forward strand.
AGCGATCTGCCCCGGCCGCATGGCACCAATTCAAGGCCATCAGAGCATCGGCATCGGCGTAGACCGTGCCGCTGTGCTTTTGGGATTCACTTTGCGTGCGCATGGCGCGGGCCAGGGCCAGGCGCTCGTGCAGGGGTTTGGCCAAAAATTCGGTTTGCCAGTCGGCACTGCGCACCTGCTGGCGAAATACTTGGTAGGCGCGGTCGTCCAGACACAGCGCATCGCCATGGCTGAGCAAAATGCGCTGCGCACCCAATAGCAGCAGGCAGGGGTCGCTCAAAGCGTGCAAGCCGCAATCGGACAAGAAGGCAGGCCCCACCAGAAAGTCCCGGTTGCCGGGCATGAAGGCCACATGCAAGCGCTGCGCGGTGGTGCGCAAGACCTGTGCGCAGCTTTGCAAAAAAGGGTCTGTGTCGGCGGCATCGTCGCCCACCCAGACTTCAAACAGATCACCCAGAATCAGCACCGCATCGGCCGGTGTGCTGGCCATGTAGTGTCGCCAGGCTTCGAAAGTGGCTGGTTCTGAGGCCTGCAGGTGCAGGTCCGAGATCAAGTCCACCGTCTGCCATGCCGCTGGCGCAGTCAGCCGACCGAGGGTCGGGGCTGTGGTGCGCGGGTCAGCGGACACGGCTCAACCCATCACAGTGCGACGGCTTTTTCGATCACGACGTCTTCTTTGGGCACGTCACCGTGGCCGCCGCGGTTGCCGGTTTTCACGCCCTTGATCTGGTCGACCACTTCGGTGCCCTTGACCACTTTGCCGAAC
>JBIKQY010000402.1:0-2860 GCA_044349465.1 Limnohabitans sp.
CACCCGATGCTGGGCGACTCGCTGTATGCAACGCCGGACATCAAGGCTTTGAGCCCCCGCTTGCTGCTGCATGCGCAAGAGTTGGCCTTTGTGCACCCCTTCACCGAACAAGCTCTGGCCTTCAAGGCTCCGGTGCAGTGGTCGGCCACATCGCCGTTCATCACCTGAGTGAGCCACCACCCCAGGTCCAATGCTCGCCCGAAGGTCGGGACTTCACGGTCCGACATGTCATCTTTTTGCGAAGCGACATTTATCAGGGCCTCGCCAACTCACGGGGTTTGGCAATGCGGCCCGCTACCACGCCGCACAACACCACCAAGCCCATGCCCGTGAAAGCCAGCGCATCGGGGATGTGGTCAAACAGCCACCAGCCCATCAGCGTGGAAAAGCCGACCCCGGTGTAGAGAAAAGGCGAGACCACCGAGGCCGGGGCTTTGGAAAAGGCCACGATCAGCAGGTACTGGCCCAGCGTGGCGGCCAGGCCCACCAAGAGCAGCAGCGCCCATTCGTTCAGGGTTTGCGGGGTGACCCAGGCGTTGAGCACCAGCAGCGTGCTCACCGCCCAGCCCACCCAGCCGGTGTACAGCTGCATCACGGCCGGGTCTTCGGTGCGCGTCATGTGGCTGGTCACGGCCTGGAACACGGCATAAGTCACCACCACCGTGAGCGCCATCCAGCCGACCGAGCTGTCAACCTGCCCACCCGGGCGAATGACCAGCATGGCCCCAATGAGCCCACCCACCACCATGAGCCAGCGCAGCGGCGAGACCTGTTCCTTCATGACAAAGCGGGCCAAGGCGGTGAGCACCAAGGGCGTGAGCATGACGATGGCGGTGAACTCGGCCACCGGCATGCGCTGCAAGCAGTAAAAGGCCAACAAGCTGCACGAGACCATGAGCAGGCCGCGCAGCAACTGCAGGCGCAGGCTGTGCGTGCGCCACATGGCCCGCCCCCGGAGAGGGGCCAGCACCAGCGCAGTGCCCACAGCCTGAACCGCGTAGCGAAACCACAGCACCATCACGGGCGTGACGCTGAGCATGACCCATTTGCTGGTGGCGTCGCTGAAGCTCAGGCTGGCCATGGCCAGCACGGCAAAGAGGATGCCGGGTCCGGCCCAGGTGGATTGGGCCGGTGATTGGATAGCGTTTGGTGTGGTCTGCAAGCTCGATCCTAAGGGTGACTCGGCTTATTTTTGCATGCTGCGCCCGCCACCCCAGTCGCCTGTGCTAAGGCGCTTCCGGGACCCTTGCCCGCAACGTCCACGCGCACTGAAGCCCCCAAGGCATTCGCCCGATAAAATAGCCAGCTTTGCACTGAGTCCAACCGTTCATGTTGCTTTCCCCTTTTGAGCCAAGGCGCTTGGCCCTTCTGCGCCATGCCTGCTGCCTGGCCACGCTGGCCCTGTCCGTGGTTCTGATCGGGTGGTCTTCGGCCTCGTTGGCACAAACCCCGTCAGCAGCTGAAGAGATCATCAAAAAAGCCATTCAGGCAGGTCAACTCGATCAAGCTCGCCAACTGGTTCAAAAAGAGCGCAAGAACGCACCCCAAGCCGTGCAATGGCTCTTCATGGAGGGCGTGATTCAAGCCCAACAGGGGCAAATCGACAAGGCCATCGACACCTTCAAGCAAATCACCCAAACGCATCCAGAGCAATCCGAGGCCTACAACAATCTGGGGGTGTTGTACGCCGCCAAAGGCCAGCTTGAAGCGTCCAAAGCCTTGCTGGAAAAAGCCCTGCAAACACACCCCAGTTATGCGGCTGCCCACCGCAACTTGTCGGATGTGCACAGCCAACTGGCCAAACAAAGCTACGCCAAGGCCCTGCAGGTCGACCCCAAGGCCAAAGCCAGCGCCCCACAATTGACCTTGCTGGGCAGCATGGGCACCGAGCAGCGCGGCCAGCCACCCGCCCAGACCATGGCTTCGCTCACGCGTCCTGCGGCCGTGGCCCCAGGCCAAGCCGCCAGCCAAGCCCCAACACCTGCACCAGCAGCTGCGCCTGCTTCGGCACCCACAGCGGCATCGGCATCGGCGACAGCACCCGCCGCTGCCTCTGTCTCCGCGGCCAAGGCAAGCACCAACGCACCCGTGCCAACCGCCTCGGCCACCGCCAGCGCCTCGGCTGCGCGTACGGCCCCGGTGGCACCCGCCAAGCCCAGCCCGCCCGTTGCAGTGGCGCCCCCTGCCGCAGCACCAGCAGCACCCACACCCCCCCCGCCAGCAGCCAGCCCTGCGGCCGATGCCCGACAAGTCGACCGCGCCGCCATTGAAAAAGCGGTGCAAGACTGGGCCAAAGCCTGGAGCGACAAAGACATGGCGCGCTATTACGCGGCCTACGCGGGCAATTTCACACCCGCCAACCGGGCCAGCCGCGCCCAATGGGAGAGTGACCGCCGCATCCGCATCGAGTCCAAGAAATCCATCTCGGTGAAGGTCCGCGAGTTGCAAATCAGCTTCACTGGCGAGACGGCATCGGCGCGCTTTCAGCAGCTGTACACCTCGGACAACCTGAAAGGCAGCAGCCGCAAGACCCTGGAGATGGTGCGGCAAGGTAACCGCTGGTTGATCGTGCGCGAGTCGGTGAATTGAAATCCAGACGCGGCTTGCCGCCAACCGATTCACTGGGCCTGCACTCGGTCAAGCCCCCGCTGGCCGCCGTGTCCCAACCCCATTCCTGGCGACTGAAATGGCTAGGCTGGTTGGGCGTGGCGATGATTTTGGTGGCCGGGCTCTGGTGGTGGGCAGACACCGATGGGTCTCGCACGAAAAATGCCTGGAGCCAGGTCTCCCACAGCATGGGTTTGTCCTCATCGCCTGCCCTGCAGTGGCGTGTGGCCTTCAACCCCCAAGCCGAGGGTTC
>JBIKQY010000403.1:0-2859 GCA_044349465.1 Limnohabitans sp.
AATTGTCTTCAGCAAAATGACTTGGCAACCCACGAGCACAAGCCTCCACTGGCCCTGCGGCTCATCCAATGCTTTGCTGTCGCTGGCCCTGATCGGCAACGCCAACGTGCAGAGCCGCCCCACCCCTCGTGCCAGCACGCCAGTGGCATAAGCGGCGTAAGCAGCCCCTTTGGGCGATTGCATCCCCGCCGCCAAAGCAAGCCATCGCCCACAGGGGTGGGCGCTTCATCGGTACGGGTCTTCGCGCCGCACAAGATCATCCGTCAAACGATTGATCAAACCAAGTAAGCAGACAAACGCGGCATCCAGTCGCGGTCCAAAGAAGACTCAGCACTCTGATCTGTCAATCTTTCGTCAAGACCTGTCGATCTTTCGGTTTCCATTGATAAGCTATAAAGTATTTAATTTAATTTTTTTAATGCACTTTTATTCGGTATAAATACTGGCACAAGGGTTGCTTACTGAGTCTCATCATGAACATGAGACCAACACCGTGAAGTCACAACCCTATTCCACCCCTCTGGCCCTTTGGCTGGACCCCGAAGCAGCCCTGAGCCCCGAGCACAGCCATGCATTGCAGGTCAGCGGCTGGGCTGTGATGCCCGTGAACACCCTGGACCACTTGTTGGCCCATGCGGCCGATGCGGCCATGGTGGTGTTGCACCTGACTTTGGACGTGACGCGGCTCAAAGCCGTTCAACAACTCTTGCAAGACGCCAACCTCACCCTGCCCGTGGTCTGCCGCGTCGAACGCCACGAATTGGACCTGGCCGTTGAAGCCACCCAAGCAGGCGCTTTGACCGTGCTAGCGACACAAGATGTCCGCGCCACCTCTTGGCAGCGTCTGCACAACCGACTCAACCCGACAGCCGCCCGCCATACGCCGCAACCCATGCGCAACGTGGTGTTTGTCGATCCCGCCAGCCAGCACCTGCTGGCCCTGGCCCAAAAAGTCGCCCAAGCCGATGTGACCGCCTTGCTGGTGGGCCCCACTGGCTCGGGTAAAGAGGTGATGGCGCGTGTGCTGCACGAGGCCTCGGCCCGTGCACGCGGTCCCTTTGTCGCCCTGAACTGTGCGGCCATGCCGGAAAACCTGATCGAAGACATGCTGTTTGGTCACGACAAGGGCGCATTCACGGGCGCCCACCGAGACCAAAAGGGTTTGTTCGAACAGGCCCAGGGCGGCACGCTGTTTCTGGACGAGATTGGCGAGATGCCCATGCACCTGCAAAGCAAGCTGCTGCGTGTGCTGCAAGAGCGCCAGTTGACGCGTCTGGGTGGCCAAAGCGTGATCCAGTTGAATGTGCGCATCGTGGCCGCCACCAACAAAGATCTGAAAAAAGCCATCGCAGACCGCGAGTTCCGCGAAGACCTGTACTACCGCATCGCCACGTTCCGCATGCGCTTGCTGCCTTTGTGCGAACGTCCTGGCGACATCATCCCGCTGGCCGTGCAATGCCTGTTGCAACACGACAAGAAGCCCTGGCAACTGCACCCACAAGCCCAATCACTGCTGCTGCAATACCCTTGGCCAGGCAATGTGCGCGAGCTTGAAAATGTGATGCGCCGCGCCATGGTGCTGTGCACGGACCATCTGGTCACGCCGGCACACCTCATGTTTGACGACTGGTTGACCACCAGCGCTGCGGCCTTGGCACCTGTGACTTTGCCCTCAGCACCTGTTGGGGTGCTGACAGAGATAAATTCGGCCTCGCACATGGAACAGTTCATGGCAGCAGCCAAGGACAACCTGGGCTTGCAAGAACAAGACAGCGTTGAAAAACCCGAGAGCTTGCCCACCGATCTGCACAGCGCAGCGCGCATGAATGAGCACCAAGTGATCATGGCCACCTTGGCCAGCACGCCCAGCAAATCCGAAGCGGCCAAGCGCTTGGGCATCAGCCCACGCACCTTGCGCTACAAGATGGCGCAGCTGCGTGAGCATGGCTTGGCCATGGCCGCGGCCTGCTGAAGGAGACCTCCATGATTGACAAGGCCATCTCTCCCGCCAACATCCAGTCGATGCTGCAAACCTTGCGCAGCCACCAGGCACAGGCCTCGGGCATGCCCGGTGCAGAGCAACTCAAGGGACTCACCCCTGAAGTCGGCAAGAGCAACTTTGGTGAATTCGTCTCGGGCGCACTCAGCCAGGTCAACCAGGTACAGGTGCAATCGTCCGAGATGCGTGCGGCATTTGACCGGGGAGAGAACGTGGCCCTGACCGATGTGGTGCTGGGCATGCAGAAATCCTCTCTGGCCTTCGAGGCGACCTTGCAGGTGCGCAACAAGGTGCTCAAAGCCTACGAAGACATTTTGAACATGCCGGTCTGAACGACATAAAGAGAACACACCATGGCTACAGCGACCGCAACAATGAACAACGGCATGATGACCGTGCCCGCCAACTCGGGAGGCGTCTCAGCGCCTGCCACCGTGCCCAATGGCAGCATGGCCCTGACCACCGCCCCCGGCGGTGAAGGCGCTGCCGCACCCGGCACCGGTTTGAGCACCTGGCAAACCATGGGCATGGCGGACACCTTCACCAAAGTGCTCAACCAGCCCTCGGTGCGACGGGTTTTGCCACTGATCATCATGTTGATTGTGTTGGTCCTGTTTGGCTTGACGTATGCCTGGATGTCGACCACGCCTTACCGCCCTGTTATGCCCGGTCTGCAAGAAGCTGACCAGCAAGCGGCTTTCGAGTCGCTCAAAACGTCCAACTTCAAACCCAAGATCGATCCGACCACAGGCCAGCTCACGGTGCCCAGTGACCGCTTTCATGAGGCGCGCATTTTTCTGGCCTCACAGGGCTTGCCGAAGGCGGGCGCCACAGGCCTGGACGGCCTGAAAGACCAATCG
>JBIKQY010000404.1:0-2858 GCA_044349465.1 Limnohabitans sp.
GTTTTGGCTGACTTGGGCAAGTCCGCTGCGATGGTGTCCAGCAGCGCATTCATGCCCGTGCCGCCATCGGCCAACACCTTGCGCACCAGAAGGTCGATCGCCTGGATCTCGTTGGTGCCTTCGTAAATCATGGTCACGCGCGCGTCACGCACGATCTGCTCGATGCCCCATTCGCGCACATAGCCGTGGCCGCCAAATACCTGCAGGCAGTCGCTGCCGCCGTGGAAAGCCTGGTGCGTGAACACCGATTTCATGACCGGTGTGACCAGCGCGCACCAGCGTTGGGCGGCGGCTTGCGTCGCCGCATCGTCGCTGTGTTTGATCAGATCGAGTTCGAGCGCGGTGCGGTAGGCGAGCACGCGACCGGCGTCGACCCAGGCGCGTTGTGTGTCGAGAATGCGGCGCATCGCGGGGTGATCTGAAATGAAATCGGCTTCTGCAGCCGACTTGCCTTTGCCCGGCGCACGCATCTGGCGGCGCTCTTGCGCATACGCATCGGCCTTTTGCCAAGCAGCGTCCAGCAGGCCAATGCCTTGCAGGGCCACATGCAATCGGGCGGCGTTCATCATCACAAACATCGCGCCCAAGCCCTTGCCGGGCTCGCCCACTATGGAAGAGATAGCTTCGTCAAAACGCATCACGCAGGTGGGGCTGCCGTGCAGGCCCATTTTTTCTTCGATGCGGTCGCAGTGCACACGGCTGCGTGAGCCGTCGGGGTAGAACTTGGGCACCAGAAACAGCGACAGGCCTTTGGGGCCGGGTGGTGCATCGGGCAGGCGCGCCAGCACCAAGTGCACGATGTTGTCGGTGAGGTCGTGTTCGCCACCCGAAATGAAAATCTTGGTGCCACTGACAGCGTATTGGCCATCGGGCAAAGGGACCGCTTTGGTACGGGCCAGGCCCAAATCAGAGCCCGCATGCGGCTCGGTCAGGCACATGGTGGCCAGCCATTCGCCAGTGGCCACTTTTTCCAAATACTGCGCTTTGAGCTCCTCGCTGGCGTGGTGCTTGATGCACTCGTACGCGCCATGCAGCAAGCCGGGTGCCATGGTCCAGCCCATGTTGGCCGCACTCAGCATTTCATAGAGCATGGCTTCGAGTACGGTGGGCAGGCCTTGACCGCCGTCTTCGGTGCTGGATGCCAGCGCAGGCCAGCCTGCTTGCCAGAAAGACTGGTAAGCATCTTTGAAGCCTGGCGGCATGGTGACCGCACCACCTGCCCACTGCGCGCCAATTTCGTCGCCGTGGCGGTTGAGTGGGGCGAGCACTTCACCCACAAACTTGCCGGCCTCTTCCAGCACCTGCTGCATCAGGTCCGCGTCCACCTCGGCGAAGGCGGGCAGGGCTTGCAATTGGGCAGGTGCGTTCAAAACGCGTGACAACAGAAACTGCATGTCGTCGGTGCGGGGCTGGTAGGTGTTCATGGTTGTCTTGGGCTCAATGGAAAAAATCCGACGCTACCGTCAAGCGGCGCCGGACAACACGGTATCCGTGTGCTGGATCAGGAATCTACGCTGAAGCCGATGCGCTTGATCAGCGGGCCCCAGCGCTCGAGTTCCACTTGCGAGCTCTTGAGTTGGTCAGCAACGGTGCCACCAAAAGGAATCAGCCCCACCACGGTCAAAGCGTCCAGCACGCCTTTGTCTTTGAGTGCGGCGTTGATCGCCGCATTGGCCGCCTGCACCACGTTGGCCGGGGTTTTGGCAGGGGCGTAAAAGCCGAACCATTCTTCCACCGTCAACTCGGGGAAGCCTTGCTCAGCAAAGGTGGCCACATCGGGTACAAAAGGCGAACGGGTTTTGCCCGAGGTGGCCAGGATGCGCATCTTGCCCGCCTTGTGGTTGGCGATGAAGTCGCCGTGCGGGGTGAACATGCAGGCGATCTGGCCGCCGACCACATCGGTCACGCCGGGCACCGAGCCACGGTAAGGCACATGCTTGAACTCGAAGTTCTGGTTCAGGCCGAGCAAAGCGCCGATGAAGTGCGGCGTGGAGCCTGCAGCGGGCGAGCCGTAGCTGGCTTGCGCGGGGTTGGCTTTGGCCCAGACGATGAAGTCTTTCACGTTTTTGACGCTGGCAGGCACCATGGGGCCGACGGCGAAACCGTGGTGGATCATGGAGGCGGTGCCCACAGGCGTGAAGTCTTCAAAGGGCTTGTACTGCAGGTTTTTGAAGATGTGGGGGTACAGCGAGATGGCCGAGAACGGGGTCATGGCCAACACCGAGCCATCGGCCGGTGCGCTTTTGAGCAGGTTCAGGGCAATCTGGCCGCCTGCACCAGGCTTGCTGTCGATGATGCCGGCGTTCTTACTGTAAGGCGTGCCGCCAAATTTCTCGGCCACACGGCGGGCGCAGATGTCGCCCGAGCTGCCGGGCGGAAAGCCGTAGAGCACTTTGACCTGCTCGATCGGCAAGCCGCTTTGCGCCCAGGCCTGCTGGAATGCGGTGCTTCCCACAAAGGCTGCGCCGATGGTGGATTGAATGAATTCGCGACGGTTGCTCATGCTTGTCTCCTTTAGGAATGGTTGAAAAACTCAGGTGGGGGAAAACGGAAATATGGAAGCCATCAACTGCACAAAGCCTTGATGTCTTCTGGCACGGGGATGGCTTTGATGCGGTCCGGGTCTTCGGGGTGCTTGATGCAAAAGGCGCGTACTTCGGTGCCTTCGCACAGCACGGTGTCACCGCGCATGACCACATGCTTGTGCACAAACACCTTGTCGCGCCACTCCTGCACGCTGGTGTGCACTTGAATGGTTTCGCCATAGGTGGCGGGGCGGATGAATTTGGTGTTGATTTCCAGGAGCGGCGTGCCGATGATGCCGCGTGTCTTGACCAGCTCGCGCCAAGGCAAGATGC
>JBIKQY010000460.1:0-2848 GCA_044349465.1 Limnohabitans sp.
GTCTCCAGGGGCCTCTGCAATGGTGGGGGCCTTGTGAGCAACCATGATAGCTATTTGTGATCAAACCGTGGCCGCAATGGGCAAGGCCGTAGACCTGGTTTGCAGCAAGGCTGCAGGTCAAGGGAAGGATGGGTGACAGATGGGGTCTTGGCGTCGTGATCAGGTAGGCGTGAACACGGCGCGGTCGCTGGAGGCTTGTTCGTAGCGGCGGGCGATGTTGCCGCACACCAAATCGCACAGCGCATAAATAGAAGGGTCGCTGACGCGGTAGAAAACGCTTACGCCACGGCTTTCTCTTTCCACCAATCCGTGCTGGGCCAGATAAGACAGGTGGCGCGAGACGTTGGCTGCCGAATAACCGCTGAGTTGGGCCAACTCGCCCACGCTGCGCTCTTGTTCGCGCAGCAAATTCAGGATTTTCAGGCGTGTGGGCTCCGACAGCGCCTGGAAATAGGCAGCGATCTGGTCCAGTGCTTTGTCGGGCAGGTCTTTCATGGTGCGCTCCAATTTACAGCTTTTTTGCCTTGAATTGACGCAAGGCTTGAAAAGATTGTATCATTGCGTGAACAAGCAAATAAGCAATTGCGCAATTTTGAAAATTAAACAGGCTTTTGCCACCCAACGGTTTAACGGAGATGTTTCGATGAAAAGACGCTTGATCCTGGCTTCGGCCTTGGCCCTTTCTGCTGTGCACATGGGCCCTGTGTGGGCCAATGCCGACAGCGCCAAAACCATGGCGGCCACCGCCAACACGGCCGGTGCCGCCCAGGTGAGCCTGGATGCCGTGGTCGAGGCGGTGCGCCAAGCCACCTTGTCCACCCAAGTGGCAGGCACCATCGTGGGCCTGAATGTCAAAGCCGGTGACCGCGTGCGCGCTGGGCAAGAGCTGCTGCGCGTCGACGCCAGCGCTGCCCAGCAACAGGTGGCGGGCAGCAGTGCCCAACTCGAAGCCGCGCAAGCCAACCTGAACGTGGCCAGCAAAGAGCTGGATCGTCAAAAGCAACTCTTCCAAAAGCAATACATCAGTCAGGGTGCGCTCGACCGCGCCGAGGCCCAGTGGGAAGCGGCCCGCGCCCAGGTGCAGGCCCAGCAGGCCCAGACCCGCGCGGCGCAAACACAAACCGGTTTCTTCAGTGTGCGCGCCCCTTTTAATGGTGTGGTGTCGGATGTGGCCGTCACTTTGGGTGACATGGCCATGCCCGGGCGCCCCATGCTGACCCTGCACGACCCCTCGGCATTGCGCGTGAGCGCGGCCGTGCCGCAGTCGATGCTCAGTGGCGTGCGCAGCCAACTCGCGTCGGTGCGCTACGAGATCGCTGGCCACAGCGCCCAGCCGGTCAAAGCTGGCACAGCCCAGCTGCTGCCATCGGTGGACCCGGTCACGCACACCGCACAGCTGCGCCTGGCTTTGCCCGCTGGCATCGAGGGGCTGGTGCCGGGCATGTTTGCGCGCGTGTGGGTGTCCGGCGTTCAGGCTGGCAGCACCGCCCAAAACACCCAGGCCCAACCGGTGGTGTTGCCCCTGTCGGCCATCGTGCGCCGCGCCGAAATGACCGGCGTGTACGTGATGGATGCACAAGGCAAGCCCCGCTTGCGCCAGGTGCGCCTGGGCCGTGTGAATGGCCAGAACGTGGAAATTTTGTCGGGCGTTAGCACGGGTGAGCAAGTCGTCACCGACCCCGCCACGGTCACCACCAAACCTTGAGAGCAGTCCCATGAACGAGCCAAAAATGGGCATTTCGGGCCGCATCGCAGCGGCCTTCCAAAGCGCACAGATCACGCCTTTGCTGGCGCTGGTGGCGTTCTTGCTGGGCGTGTTTGCCGTGATGGTGACGCCCCGCGAAGAAGAGCCTCAAATCAATGTGACCATGGCCAACGTGATCGCGCCTTTCCCGGGTGCGTCGGTGCGCGAAGTCGAGCAAATGGTGGCCATTCCGGCTGAGCAGGTGCTGTCCAAAATCGCGGGTGTGGAGCATGTGTACTCGGTCTCGCGCCCCGGCGTGGCGATCATGACGGTGCAGTTCAAGGTGGGCGTGCCGCGCACCGAGGCGCTGGTCAAATTGCACGACACGATCCGCGAAAACGCCGACTGGTTGCCGCGCAACCTGGGCTTGCCTGAACCGCTCATCAAGCCCAAGGGCATTGACGATGTGCCCATCGTGTCGCTCACCTTGCACGGTAAAAATGCGGATGTGAGCGCTTTTGATCTGGAGCGCGTGGCGCACAGCATCGAAGCCGACATCAAGCGCGTGCCTGGCACCCGCGATGTGGTCACCATTGGTGGGCCACGCCGTGCGGTGCTGGTGCAAATTGACCCACAGCGCATGAATGGCTCGGGTGTCACGGTTCACGATCTGCGCATGGCTTTGCAGTCGGCCAATTTGGGTTTGCCTGTGGGCGACTTGCTGGGTGGCAACCAAAGTGTGGCCATCGAAGCCGGGCCGCACCTGTCGCAGGCCTCTGAAGTGGCCGACTTGGTGATCCAAGTGGTGCAGGGCAAGCCGGTGTTCTTGAAAGACGTGGCCGATGTGCAGGACGGCCCCATGCCGACTGCACGCTATGTCTGGCACGGCACCAACGAAAAAAACGGGGGTGAAGAATTCGCCGCCGTCACGCTGTCGATCACCAAAAAGTCGGGCGAAAACGCCATCGACGTGGCCAATGGCGTGAAAAGCCGTGTGGCCAAACTGCAAGGCACCGTGATCCCCGACAACGTCGAGGTGGTGGAGACGCGCAACTACGGCGAAACCGCCAACGACAAAGCGCAAAAGCTGATCCAGAAACTGCTGTTTGCCACTGCGTCGGTGGTGGCGCTGGTGTTCATGGCCCTGGGCCGCCGCGAGGCCGC
>JBIKQY010000405.1:0-2843 GCA_044349465.1 Limnohabitans sp.
GCGGTCGACCTCGCCGTAATGCATGTAGGGCGCTTGTTTGCTGTAGTTGAAAAACAGCAAATCGCCAGTCCGGGGGCAAACTTTGGGGTGGGCGCTGATGCCGCCATCGGGCAGGACTTGGCGGCCCCAGTCGTCCACGCCTTTGAATTCGAGTGTGCAGGCATCGAGCCGATAAGGCTCGCCGCATTGGTAAAACGTGGTCAGTGCCATGCCGGCATGCACGATCACGTCGGTGGCCGAGCTGTCGCGCAGCCCGCCGCGAGCGCCCCAACCCGGGCGCAAAGCCAGCGAGGGTTTGTCGATCAGCCCGGCATACAAGGCCTGCCCTGCGGCTTGTTCTTCCTGGAAGGCTTGTGTGCGGATAAAGCGGTTGCGGTATTCGCAGCGGCCATGCTCAAAGCGCATCATGTGCAGCATGCCATCACCATCGAACAGGTGGTAGGTGCCCAAGGGCTGGTGCACCGGGTTTTGCGTGTTGCGCAGATACACCCCGTTCAGGCGCTTGGGGATCTCGCCAATGACCTGCAGGTCGGTGGCATTCCATTCCTGGTAGTTGGGCGTGAAAGGCCCGGTCATCAGCGGATGCTTGTCCGGAATCAGGGTAGGCCGGATTTCCGAAACGAGTTCAGCTTGCATGAGTGGCTTTATAGGGAGTGGTCAAGGGCTCATGGGTGTTAAAAATCCATGAGGCCAATCGCATCGGTACGGGGTTCAGTCCAGCACAATGCCGCCGATCGCCTGGATGACTTTGCCCCACCGTTCTGCATCCTCCTTGAGCCAATTTCGCAGTTTGTCGGGTGTACTTCCTGTCAAGGTGTAGCCCAGGGAAGTGAACCGATCAGACACCATGGGATCATTCAGTGCTGTGATGGTGTCTGCGGACACTTTGTTCAGAATGGCTTGAGGTGTGCCTACTGGTGCGAGCAGACCAAAACGCGCATACGTGCCCTCCATGGCGGGATAAGCTTGCTCGGTGAAGGTGGCAACATCCGGCAGCAAGGGTGACCGAGCGGGCCCGTTGATGGCAATGGCTCTGAGCTTGCCTGCCTTGATCTGGGATTGCGCTGTTGCCAAGTCGGCCAGAGTCAGGGTGATTTGACCTGCAATCAAGTCGCTCACGGCGGGCCCTGTTCCTTTGTAGGGTACATGGATCATGTCTATGCCGGCACTCTGATTAAAGGCTTCAATGGCCAGATGCGCTCCCGATCCCTGTCCAAAAGAGCCATAGCTTAATTTTTTCGGTTGTGCTTTGGCCAATGCCACCAGCTCTTTGAGGTTGGTGACGGCTGTGGTGCTGTTGACCAAAAAGGCAGCAGGTGCAATGCCTACGTGCGAGACCGGCGCCAGTTGTTTGAGTGGGTCATGAGGCAGTTTTCTGAAAATGACGGGGTTGATGACAAGGGGTGAGGCGGAGCTCATCAACAGCGTGAAACCATCTGGTGCGGCTTTGACCACGGCGTCTACGCCAATGATGCCCGAAGCCCCAGCCTTGTTCTCGACCACAACCGATTGCTTCCAGATTTCGGACAGTCGCTGCGCAAGGGTTCGGGCGATCAGGTCAGAACCAGAGCCCGCTGCTGTGGGCACAATGATTCGCACGGGCTTGTCGGGCCATGGCGATTGGGCACAGACGAAGCCTGTCAAACAGGCCAAAAAAATACCCGTCCAAAAACGAATGGCATGTCGGCAAGTTTTGAGTTGCGGTATTTCAAAGTGGTTCATTTTCATCTCCGTTTTGAAGCTGATGGGGCAGAGTTTCATGCAAATGTGAAATGCCTGCAGCGTCCCTGCCTGTTAACTCTGTCAATTCGTAGCTGTGACTGACATCGGTGTAATCCCTGTAGCCCAATCGTGCCAAGGGCCTGAGGCGGCTGATGTCAATGCGCCCATCTTTGGTCAAGGCGTTTTCTTCTATGTGGATGCCCACGACTTCGGCGACCAAGATCCATGCAGACGAATCCAGACTGCGGCCAGGAACATGCAGTTTTTGCGTCAGTCGGCATTCAAAGTGGACGGGTGAGCCTTTGACCCTGCGCGCTTGAACATGCCGTGATGGCAACCATGGAATGTTCAGTGCCTCAAACTCATCGACCCCAGGTGCCATGTCTTTGGAAGAACCCAAGACCCAGTCCTTGAGGTCATAGGTGGCCATGTTCCAGACAAACTCGCCTGTCTCCAGAATATTGGCCGTGGTGTCCTTGAGCTGCCCGGACTCTCTTGCATTGGCCGCCACCATCACAGTGGGGGGATCCCAGGTGATGTTCTGAAACTGGCTGTAAGGTGCCAAATTGTGAACCCCACTGGCGCTGACGGTCGAAATCCAGCCGATGGGGCGCGGCACACAGCAGGACTTGAACGGGTTGTAGGGCAGGCCAGAGACTTCGGACTGGGGCGAATAAAACATGATCGACCGATCTATTCGCTGGCCTTGAATCCTGAAATTTTCACGGCTTCTTGCCAACGCTTGGCATCGTTGCGGGTGAAGGTCTGGAACTCTGCCGAGGTAAAGGGCAAAGGCTCGAAATCGATGGCGCGCCATTTTTCGATGATGGTCTGTGACTTGAGGACTTTCGAGAATTCGGCTTGCAGTTTGCTGATGATGGCATCGGGTGTTCCAGCAGGCGCAGACAGGCCCGACCAGATGTAGATTTCCAGATCAGGCAGACCTTGTTCGGTGAATGTGGCCACATTGGGCAACAGGGGCGAGCGCTGTGGGCTGGTCAGTGCCAGGACTTTGATCTTGCCCGATTCCACATGAGACTTGACAGCCATCAGGGGCAAAAAGGCGGCCTGCACCTGACCCCCCAGCAAGTTCTGCACGGCCGGTGGTGTGCCGTTGAAGG
>JBIKQY010000407.1:0-2826 GCA_044349465.1 Limnohabitans sp.
CCAGCCATGTGTTGGTGCAAGATGCGCAAAACACCAAGTTGGACAGGCACTTGTTCAACGAGGCGTACCTGATGCACACCTCGACCAGTCCGCAGTACAGCATCATTGCCAGCTGCGATGTGGCCGCCGCCATGATGGAGCCACCCGGCGGCACTGCGCTGGTGGAAGAAAGCATTGCCGAGGCGCTCGATTTCCGCCGTGCCATGCGCAAGATCGACGCCGAGTACGGCAAAGACTGGTGGTTCAAGGTCTGGGGCCCTGAGAAGTATGCTGACGAAGGCATTGGCCGTGCCGACGACTGGATCTTGCACAACGATCCACGCAAGAAATCGAGCAAGTGGCACGGCTTTGGCAACCAACTGGCCGACGGCTTCAACATGCTGGACCCGATCAAGTCGACCATCGTGACACCGGGTTTGGATTTGGACGGTAAGTTTGACAAGACCGGCATTCCAGCGTCCATCGTCAGCAAGTTCTTGACCGAGCATGGCGTGGTTGTGGAGAAGACGGGTCTGTACAGCTTCTTCATCATGTTCACCATCGGCATCACCAAGGGCCGCTGGAATTCGCTGCTCACGGCTTTGCAGCAGTTCAAGGACGAATACGCCAAGAACCAACCGATGTGGAAAATCATGCCGGAGTTCTGCCAAAAGCACCCGCGCTACGAGCGCATGGGCTTGCGCGATCTCTGCCAGCATGTTCACGAGATGTATGCCAAGTACGACATCGCCATCTTGACCACTGACATGTATTTGTCAGATTTGGCCCCGGCCATGCGCCCTTCAGATGCTTATGCCCACATTGCCCAACGCAAGACAGAGCGGGTGGAAATTGACCACTTGGAAGGACGTGTCACTGTCGGTCTGGTCACGCCTTACCCTCCGGGCATTCCGTTGTTGATTCCCGGTGAAGTCTTCAACAAGAAGATCGTGGATTACCTCAAGTTTGCCCGCGAGTTCAATGAGAAGTGCCCGGGTTTCGAGACCGATATCCATGGTTTGGTAGAGATCAAGGACGACGATGGCAAGAAGCGGTATTTTGCGGATTGCGTGAAGGCCTGACCCTGCTTTTGGTGTGTGGCTCTAGGGTCTTTGGGGTACGAGAGGGCCGGTGAGTTGGGACCCTGTGCGGGGGCTCAGAGGCGCTTCGCTTTGCCACATCGCCCCCGCACAGGGCCCCAACTCACCTGCGGGGGAGAATTGAAAAAAAGCGGCTGATGCCGCTTTTTTCAATTCCGAAATCCGGAGCGTTCTTGGTCAGTCAAGTAGGCTTTTCGACCCTTCAGTCATGCACGCGCATAGCCCCTTGTAGGTCGGGCCTTTATGGTCCGACACTTCGGCCTATAGCGATGCGACATTTTCAAACGGTGGTGGTGCACAGGCCGCATGTCGGACCTAAAGCCACCGACCTACGAATTGCCGCGTTAACCATGGCCCATGTACACACGAACAACCACTCAGCCTGAGGTGAGGTGGGCGCTGAACCGGGCGATTTGGCGAGCGAAGCGAGTTATGAGCCCGGGCAGCGCCCGCCTTGCCTCAGGCGGTCTTTGCGATGGCGATCACCCTATGCCGACAAGGCACTTGGTGAAACTAAATATGGATCAAGCCGCAGCCGCTGGCTCCGCAATACCGCCGACCACCTGACTGAAACCACCGTCCACATAGGTGATCTCGGCCGTCACGCCCGCCGCCAGGTCGCTCAGCATGAACGCCGCCACATTGCCCACATCTTCAATGGTCACGTTGCGGCGAATGGGCGAGGCTTCGGCCACCACCGACAAAATCTTGCCAAAACCCTTGATGCCACTGGCCGCCAGCGTCTTGATGGGGCCAGCTGAAATACCGTTGGCGCGCAAACCCCGTTTCTGGCTGCCCAATGATTCGGCCAGGTAACGCACAGAGGCTTCCAAGCTGGCTTTGGCCAAACCCATGGTGTTGTAGTTGGGCACGGTGCGGATCGCGCCCAGGTACGTCAGGGTCAGCACTGCCGACTTGTCGTTCAGGTAGGGCAGGGCCGCTTTGGCCATCGCAGGAAAGCTGTAAGCGCTGATGTCGTGCGCGATTTTGAAGCCTTCACGCGACAAACCGTCCAGAAAATCACCGGCAATTGCTTCGCGGGGCGCGTAGCCAATGGCGTGCACAAAACCGTCGAACTTGGGCCAGGTGGCCGAAAGGTCGGTGAACAGCTTTTCAATCTGCTCGTCGCTGCCCACGTCACAATCAAAAATCAGCTTGGAGTCGAAATCGGCCGCGAACTCGGTGATGCGGTCCTTGAAACGCTCGCCCACGTAGCTGAAAGCCAGCTCAGCGCCTTGTGCGTGGCAGGCCTTGGCGATGCCATAAGCGATCGAGCGGTTGGACAGCACGCCGGTGATCAACAACTTTTTACCCGAAAGAAATCCTGTTTTTGTAGTCATGCAGTCAACTCCTGAAAAATATGGGCAGAATTGTCGCATGCGAAGACCCTTGGCCCGTTTCTGGACACACTGCTGCTTGGCCCTCGGGCTTGGGCTCATGGGCAATGCTTGGGCCGCCCACGCTTACGCCCAATTCGGGGACATCCGCTACCCGGCCGGGTTTGCACATTTTTCATACGTCAACCCTGCCGCTCCCAAAGGCGGCGAGGTCATGCTCGTGCCGCCCACCCGGCAGTCCAATTTTGACAAGTACAACCCCTTCACCTTGAAGGGCAGTGCCCCGCCGTCCATGCTGGGCATGATGTTTGACACCTTGCTGGTGGGCAACATGGACGAGCCAACCACGGCCTATGGCTTGCTGGCTTCGGACATCAGCGTGGCCAGCGACCGGATGTCGGTCACCTTCC
>JBIKQY010000406.1:0-2826 GCA_044349465.1 Limnohabitans sp.
CGCACACCCACGCCTGAAGTTCGTGGCGTGATGGCCAACCCCAAAATTTTGGAAGCCTTGTTCGCCGAGGAGTCGATCAGCAAGCGCCGCAACACGGCCGCCATTGAGCTGGGCAATAACACCTTGGTCTCGGCACGCATCGTCAATTACCGGGCAGCCGCTGTGCGACCTTTTGCCGATGTCAAAGAGGCGGTGCGTATCCAATTCTTGTTGGAGCAAGCGAAAACTTTGGCCAAGGCCGAAGGCGAGGCCCGACTGAACGAATGGAAAGCCCAACCCGCCCAAGCCCAAGTGGGCAACGCCATGGTGGTCTCACGCGACCAAACGCAGGGCATGCCCCAGGCCTTGGTCGATGCAGCGCTTCGTGCAGACCCAGCGGCCATGCCTGCCCTGCTGGGTGTGGACCTGGGCGCGCAAGGTTACGCCTTGGTGCGGGTGAACAAAGTGCTGGCGCGTGAAGAGCCCAATGCACAGCAACAAGCGCAAAGCCGCGAGCAATTTGCCCGTTTGCTGGGCAACGCAGAAGCCGGGGCCTACCTGGCCCACTTGCGGTCCCAGTTCAAGGTGGAAATTTTGGTCACCAAACCCAAAGCCAAGACCGCTTCATAATTCTTGCCTAGACCAGTTTTTGACCCGAACTTCGGGTTATAATTTTGGCTTCGCGGTGGCTGTAGCTCAGTTGGTAGAGTCCAGGATTGTGATTCCTGTTGTCGTGGGTTCGAGCCCCATCAGCCACCCCAAAAAATCAAGCAATTAGCCCAGCCCTCACCGGTTGGGCTTTTTGCTTTCTGAGTCTTGGTTCATGCAGCCACCACGATTCCAGGTGTTGTTGAACTTTAGACCCTGGTTGCAGCGTTAAACATAGCGAACAACTCTTCCTGCCAGTTTCCTTCATGGTCCACGGCTGTCTGAACAAGTACTGTCTTGCTGGCCATGTCAATGATGACTCGTTGCCCATGATGGCCATTGAAGTACAGCCATGAACCGTCACTTTTCGCATGCCACATCAACGCCTTGTACCCTGCATGACGCATGGCATAACCTACCCGTCCTTGCTTGTCTTTATCTGTCCACTGGGTGCACTCTTTAATCCAAGCTTCACTGACGATCTGACGACCTCCGACAAGCCCCCGATCCGCAACCATTAATCCAATCCGCGCCCAATCGCGCAGACGGGCAGCAAGTCCAATGCAGTTGAATTCATTGCGCTCCGAGTCAGTAAGCCAAGTCGCGTCGGCCTCGGCCCCCATCGGCTGCCAAAGCGCAGTCTCTGCGAACGTTGACAAAGACATGCCTGTCACCTTTCGGATCACCATGCCTAAGGTGAGCGGACATAGCTCGTTGTAGTTGTAAGTTCGGCCTTGCTCTTCCCTGCGCTGATTCCAAGCAGCGACTGTTCGCTTGATGCTCGACTGGCGTGACATAAACGCCGTGGGGTAAATCGACGGGTTATCCCTGTCGTGTAGTACCTCAGCGCCGCTGGACATGTTTGCAAGATTTCGAAGGGTAGTAGAGCCGTGCAAGGTGCCTTGCAGCTCAGGTACATATTGTTCGGCTGGATCATCGAATGATTTGATCAGGCCGCGATCAATGCAGATGCCCAGCAGCAATGACGTGACACTTTTTGCCATTGACCAGCTGGTAAAGCGCGTATCCGAGGTTCGCCCCATTCGATAGCGTTCAACAAGGACATTGCCTCCACGGCAAATTAGCAGACCTGTTGCAGGCCATCGCTCAAGATACTCATCTGGTGTCTTGGAAAATAGCCCCCACCGGTATGAGAAGTCCGCTTGTGGCGTAGATGTCAGCTCGCGGGATCCGCCAGAAGCTTTGATCACATGGTGCGGAAAGATCCGCTCGAACCCGCCAGAGTAATTGCCAACCCTATAGCCCGGGTCACGTGTCAGCCCTCCAGCCATTCCGGTAGGGTATCCAAGTGAGGCGCCCCACTTGTCTTGGGCATGTACGAGCGGTGAAGAGACAATACCCGTTGTCGCAACTGTCAGCGTTAAAACTTTTCTTCGTGTCAACATCAATGCATCTCCGCAGGTGGTCTTGACCCCATAAAACAGTGCCGCCGATGTGTTCGACTAGCCACTTGTGTTCTGTTGATCTCGTTGCTGGGGCGCAACTTGGGCGTCATTCGGCCTTGATGTTGGCGTCCTTGATGACTTTGCCCCACTTGGCATAGTCGCTCTTGACCTTCTCGACGGTCTGCGCAGGCGTCAGAAATTCCGCGTCGCAACCGAGTTGCTTGAACTGCTCTTGCAGGTTTTTGTCTTCGCCCGCCTTGAGCAGCGCCTGTGACAGCCGCGCCACGAGCTCTGGTGGCATGCCAGCCGGGCCCATCAGTTCGAACCAACCGGTGGAATCAAAACCTTTGTAGCCGAGCTCGTCCATGGTGGGCACATCGGGAAAGGCGCCAGAACGTTTGGGCGAAGTCACCGCCAGAGCGCGCAGCCTGCCGGACTTGTAGGGACCCACGGCCGCAGCCAGTGAAGAAAACAGCATTGGCACCTGGTTGCCCATCAGGTCGGTCATCGCTGGTGCGCCGCCCTTGTAGGGAATGTGCAGCAGGTTCACGCCGGCGACACTCTTGAGCAATTCGCCGGAAAAGTGGTGTGGTCCGGCAATGCCCGAGGTGCCGTAGCTCCATTTGTCCGGTTCTTTTTTCGCTGCAGCCACCACTTCGGCCACGCTCTTGAATGGCGAGGAAGGATGCACCACCATGATGCTGCCCGTGCTGCAAACATGGCCGATGTGGGTGAACGAGTTGAGGTGGTGGTAGCCCACTTTGGTCAGGTGTGGCGCGGTGGTGAAGGGCCC
>JBIKQY010000408.1:0-2825 GCA_044349465.1 Limnohabitans sp.
CTTTTTGGGTCCCTAAGCCCTGCTGCACTCAGCGGTACAGCAGGGTGTCACTGACGCGTTGTGTTCGTCTTGGTTCAAAACGCTCTCAGATGGGCGCTTTGAGGAAGTTCTCCAATGCAAAGTGGAATTTGTTGCGTACCACGCCCATCATCGGGTTGTGTGCAATGCCCGACAGCACCACAAACTGCTTGTCTTTGGTGGGCAATCGGGTGAAAAAATCCAGCAAATCAGGTTCGGCAGCAATGCCATCGAATTCGCCTCTGATCACCAAAGTGGGGCAGGGAATCGCTTCGGGCTTGGCCAAAGGCAAGTTGGCGCACATGTCCACATAGGTACCAGTAGGCACCTCGCTGACCAAGGGCAACTCAGCCGCTGCAATGGCTTTGGGCACGCTGTCCTCGCTGGAGCCAGGTTTGTCGCGATTGAACATGCCTTCATAAAAAGCCAAGTCCACCTTACGGCGGGGGCTGGTGCTGTATTCGGGCAGTTTTTTGCGGCGCTGCTCCAGCGTGGGTGAGCCCTCACCGGTGTAGACCAATGCCGACAAACCCAGGCGTGATACGGTTTGGGGGTGGGCTTCGGTGTAGAGGCATGCGCGCAGTGCGCCCGACGATGAACCAAAAATATTGATTTTCTCAACGCCAGTCTCTTGCAAGATGAAGGGAACGACCGCTGCCAAATCTTTGGCGCCTGTGCGCACATCGCTGTTGCCACGCCCCGACCAGCTGGATCGACCGTAGCCTTCGTGGTCCACGGTCCAAACGTCGTAGCCGCGTGCGGCAAAGTAATCCATCACCGAATAGTCTTGGCCTCCGGGCACTTGCAGGTCATAGGTGTTGCGGCCCGACACGGTCGAACCGTGGACCAGCAGCAGCACCGGTTTGGCGGCTTCGCCTGCCGCAGGTGCTGTGGCGCGCTTTCGGTAAACATACAGGCGAACGTCTTCGCGATTGACAAAATACTCATGGTTCCAGGTCATGTTTTTCCTTTTTATGGATGCTTAGTAAATGGCTGTGGATCGTCGTTGTCCATAAGAGGTGAGGATTGGTGACACCACATGATGCAGCCGTTCAATCGACCTTGCCAATGCGCTTGACCAAGGCGCTCATTTCTTTGGCATCAGCTTGCACAAAGCGCTCGAACTCGGGCGCATCTTGGTACATGAAGGAAGTGCCTGCGGCTGTCAAAGCGCCCACGGCACGGGCGTCTTGCGCGGCGAATTTGGCGGCTTGGCGCAAACTGTCAACGACCGCAGCCGGGGTGTCGGCAGGCACAAACATACCTGCCCATTGTGAGTACTGGATCGGCACGCCCAACTCCTTGAAGCTGGGCACAGTGGGCATGCTGGTCAAGCGTCCATCACCCCAGTGGGCCAGAGCGCGCAAGCGGCCCGAAGCGATGTGTTGCTTCACGCTGGCAGGGCCGGTGGAAAGCGCTTCGATCTGACCTCCAAGCAAGGACAAGACGGCTGGGCCAGCACCTGTGTAGGGCACATGCAGCATGAAAGTTGAGGTGGCGGCCTTGAGCTGCTCCATCGGCACATGCATGGTTCCGTAGTTGCCGGACGAGCCGAAGCTGATGCGACCGGGATTGGTTTTGGCGTAAGCGATGAATTCGGCGTAGGTTTTCCAGGGGCTATCAGCACGCACCACCAGCACCGTGGGGTCGGCCGTGAAGCGGGCAATGGGTTTGAGCTGGTTCGTTTCGTACAGCGGGGCACGCTTGAGGATTTTGTCGGCTTCAGGCAAGACCACCAGCGAGGACAAGGACATCAGCACCGTGTAGCCATCGCCCTTGGATTTGGCGACTTGAGCCATGCCAATGCCGCCACCTGCGCCGCCCTTGTTCTCCACCACGATGCTTTGTTTGAGGTGGCGCGACATGGCCTCGGCCACAGGACGCCCCACCGTGTCGGCCACCCCACCGGGTGGAAAAGGCACCACCATGGTGATGGGTTTGGTCGGGTAGGTTTGCGCCATGGCACTCAGGCCTGTGCAAGTCCAAGCTGCGCACAACGTGGCAGCCAAGAGTTGTCGTTTTTGCATGTTTTGTTTCCTAAGTTGGGTCAGGTGCACACCTGACCGCGTGAGGTGGGTTTAAACGAAACGGTTTTCGATCTGGCCCACGCCGTCGATTTCGACCCGGATCACATCACCTTTGGCGATGTAGCGCGGTGGGTTCAGGCCCATGCCCACGCCAGCGGGGGTGCCGGTGGCGATGATGTCGCCGGGGTAGAGCGTGATGCCGCGCGAGATGGTTTCGATCAGGGTGGGGATGTCGAAAATCATGTTCTCGGTGGGGCCGTCCTGGCGCAACTCACCATTGACCCAGCAGCGCACACGGGTTTTGCGGCCATCGACCTCGTCGGCGGTCACGATCCACGGGCCCATGGGGCAGAAGGTGTCAAAGGACTTGCCCATGTCCCACTGTTGGTGACGCATCTGCACGTCGCGGGCGGTCACGTCGTTGACCACGGTGTAGCCGAACACATGCTTCATGGCGTCGGCCTGGCTGATGTTCTTGCCACCTTGGCCAATGATCACGGCCAGCTCGGCTTCGTAGTCGATCTGCTCGGACACGGCAGCGCCGGGCAGTTGCACATCGTCGGTCGGGCCGACCACGCACTCAGGCACTTTGGTGAACACGATGGGCCAGGCTTTGGTGTCGGTGTTGCTGTCCTTGAAGACCGAGGCTTGCAGCTCCTTGGCGTGCGCATGGTAATTGCGGCCCACGCACCAGACGTTGCGGCGGGGCACGGGCAGCGGGGATTCGAGTTGGACCGAGGACACGTCCAGCGCGGCACCCGCCATGGCCGGCAGGGGTTG
>JBIKQY010000409.1:0-2806 GCA_044349465.1 Limnohabitans sp.
CGGTGCGCGAAATGCTCAACCGCAACAAACGCGGCATGCGCCTGGACCTCAAGCACCCCGAAGGCGTGCAGCTCTTGCTCAAGCTGTGCGAGACCGCCGACGTGCTGGTCGAAGGCTTTCGCCCCGGTGTGATGGCCCGGCTGGGCGCGGGCTACGACGTGGTGAGTGCCCGCAACCCGCGCCTGGTGTACTGCAGCATCAGCGGCTACGGCCAGACCGGGCCGCTCAGTCAAAAGGCCGGGCACGACCTGAACTACTGCGGCTTTGCCGGGGTGGCCGACCAGGTGGGCACGCCGTCTGGCGAACTGGCGCTGTCCAACCTGCCCATGGGCGACTTGCTGGGCGGCACCATGCCCGCCGTCATGGGCATCTTGGCCGCGCTGTTTGACGCGCAGCGCACAGGCCAAGGCCGCCATGTGGACGTGGCCATTGCCGACGGCGTGCTGGCCCATGCGGTGATCCCGCTGGCCGGGCTGCACAGCCGGGGCCGCGTGCCCGCGCCCGGGGGCGACAAGCTGACCGGCGCGCTGCCCTGCTACGGCCTGTACCCCACACAAGACGGCCGCTACCTGGCGGTGGGCGCGTTCGAGCACAAGTTCTGGGACAGCTTTTGCACGCTGCTGGGCCGCCCCGACCTGGCCGAGCACCACATCCCCAAAACCCAAGCCTTGAACGACTGGGTGCGCAGCGAAGTGGCACAGGCAGTGCAAGCCCACCCCCTGGCCCACTGGGCGCAGCTGCTCGATTGTGCCGACTGCTGCGTGACTCCCGTGCTCAAGCTCGACGAGGCGCAACAGCTGCCGCACTTCCAGGATCGCGGAATGTGGGTGCAGGTGCAAACTGCGCAGGGCGAGACCATGACACAACTGGCCATGCCGGTGCAGATGAGCGGCTACACCTTCGCGGTGCACAGCCCCGCGCCCCTGCAGGGCCAGCACACCCGCGAGGTGCTGACCCAAGCCGGACTCGATGATGCCGCCATTGATGTTTTGTGCCAGCGTAAAGTCGTAGGATAGAGGCCTCTATTGATCCAGCCCATGATGTTTGACCCTGTTGTCCCGCCCACCGTTGCCAATGGGATTGCCTTTGTAGGTGCCCATCCCGTGGGCGAAGGCTCTTGGACCACAAACGCCGCATCGCCCACAGGGTGGGCTCCTACAAAAGAGGTGTCAAGCCAAACAGCAAACGGTGCCCCACCCGCGATGTGTGGTTTTGTAGGAGCCCACCCCCGTGGGCGATGGCCCGTGCTCCACTGCCGCGCAATCATGAGCAGGGTACACACACCACCCTCGCGCATCGTTTTTTGCAAATGACCCGCCCCCCCAACGCCCCGCCCATTCAGCACACCATTGCCGTCTACCAAGTGGTGCAGATGCTCATGGCCATCGAGGACGAAGACGCCCGTGCTGCGGTGCTGCGCCGTGCGGGCATCTCGCCCGCGGTGTTGGAATCACCCTTGGCGCGGGTTACGCAAACGCAATTTGCCCGCCTCATGACCGCGCTGGTGCGCCACCACCGCGACGAGTTCTGGGGCCTGGGATCTGCCCCCTTGCCGCTGGGCTCGTTTGCCGTGTGCTGCCGCATGCTGGTGGGCCACCGCAAGCTGGGCGACGCCCTGCGTGCTGGGCTGCGTTACTACCACGCGCTGCTGGTCGACTTTGTGCCCCGCCTGCAGGTCAGCGGCGGCGTGGCCTACCTGCGCATGGGCTCGCGCCACACCCTGACGGCCCGGCAGGTCTATGCCGTGCGCGTTTTCATGTTCTTCAGCTACGGCGTCATGTGCTGGTTGGCGGCGCGGCGCATCCCGGTGGATGACGTCGTCTACCAAGACAGCGACGTGGCCCGCCGCAGCGACGCCTCGCGCCTGTTCCAAGCGCCCATCCATTTGGTCGAGGGTGAATGGGGTTACCGCTTTGACGCCAAGTGGCTCGACCTGCCCGTGGTGCAAAGCCACGAAAGCGTCGAGACCTTCTTGCACGAAGCCCCGGCCTGCCTGCTCGTCAAGTACCGCGACCAGGCCAGCCTGACCGAGCGCATCCGGCGACTATTGCGCCGCTACCTGGCCGAAGAAATGCCCTCACTCGAAGCCGTCAGCGACATGCTGGCCACCACGCCCCAGACCCTGCGCCGCCGCCTGCAACGCGAAGGCCAGGGCTACCAAATGATCAAAGACGCCCTGCGCCGCGACGTGGCCGTCGAGTTCCTCACCCAGTCTGATTTGCCCCTGCTCGAAGTGGCGGCTCGCGTGGGCTTTTCAGAAGCCAGCACCTTCCACCGCGCCTTCAAAGGCTGGACGGGCCTGACGCCGGGGGCGTATCGGCAGGCGCACAACGAACCGACGGACATGCAGATGTAAGAGCCCACCCCGTTGGCGATGGGCGTAGCAAACGCCCTTGAAAATCATCGCCCACGGGGTGGGCTCCTTCAAAAAGCACAGCATTCATGCGAAGCATGGCTGCGCGCATCAAAATGTCACTTCCTGCCAATCATCTTGACCTGATTGGCGATTGGTAAAGCCCTGCTGCCGCTCGATACTTTGTCCGTATCGACCCTTTTCAAGGAGCAAGCATGGCCGTTAGCAAGCGCGCAGTTCACGTCGTTGGCGTGGGCATGATCCCTTTCACCAAACCCGGGGCCAGCGAGTCCTACAACGTCATGGGGGCCCGTGCGGCCCAGCTGGCGCTGGATGACGCGGGCGTGCCCTACGACGCGGTGCAGCAGGCCTATGTGGGCTACGTTTATGGCGACTCCACCGCTGGGCAGGCCGCCATTTACGGCGTGGGCCTGACCGGCATTCCGGTTTTCA
>JBIKQY010000410.1:0-2802 GCA_044349465.1 Limnohabitans sp.
CCGCCGTCCATGCTGGGCATGATGTTTGACACCTTGCTGGTGGGCAACATGGACGAGCCAACCACGGCCTATGGCTTGCTGGCTTCGGACATCAGCGTGGCCAGCGACCGGATGTCGGTCACCTTCCAGATCCACCCGCAAGCGCGTTTTCACAATGGCGACCCGGTGCTGGCTGGCGATGTTCGGCATTCTTTTGAGCGCCTGACCAGCAAACAGGCCGCGCCCCAGTACCGTACTTATTTCGGCGAGGTCAAAGGCGCCACAGTGTTGGGCGAGCGCATTATTCGCTTTGATTTTGTGCGGCCCAACAGCGAGTTGCCCTTGATTGTGGGCAGCTTGCCGGTGTTCAGCCAAAAGTGGGGGCTGCAGGGCAACACCCACAAGCCTTTGGACCAGATGGTGATGGACATCCCGATTGCTTCTGGCCCTTACCGCATCGGGCGTGTGCAGTTTGGCAAGGACATCACCTACGAGCGCGACCCGGCTTATTGGGCCCGCGACTTGAACGTGCGCAAAGGCCAATTCAATTTCGACCGCATCACCTACAAAATCTACAAGGACTCCACGGCCCAACTTGAAGCTTTCAAGGCCGGCGAGTTCGATTACATGCAGTCTTTTATTGCGCGTGAGTGGGCCAGGGCCTTCACGGGGCGCGCGTTCGATCGGGGTGATTTGATCAAGGCCGAATTGGTGCATGGCAACGCGGGCGACTTTCAGGGCTTTTTGTTCAACACGCGCCGCGACAAGTTCCAGGACGTGCGGGTGCGCCAAGCCATTGCGCTGGCCATGGACTTTGAATGGCTGAACCGGCAACTGTTTTACAACGCCTACAGTCGGGTGCGTGGGTATTTTGTGGCCAGCGATTTCGAGGCCAAGGGCCGTCCCGGCCCCGACGAGTTGGCTTTGCTATCGCCTTTGCGGGCCAAGCTGCCCGCCGCTGTGTTTGACCAAGACGTGCCGCAACCGCCTCAAACTGCGCTGGACACAGCTTCGGGCCACACCCTGCGTGACCATTTGCGCCAAGCGCGTGATTTTCTCAAAGACGCCGGATGGACTTACCGCGATGGCGCTTTGCGCAACGCCAAAGGCCAAGCTTTCAGCATCGAATTTTTGGACAGTTCGGGCTCGATGGGGCGTGTGGTCACGCCCTTTGCCAAGAACCTTGAAAAATTGGGCATCAAAGTTCAGTACAAGGTGATCGACTTTGCGCTGCTGCAAAAACGCATGGACGTGTTTGACTTCGACATCATCAGCAACCGCACCGTGGGCAGCGAAGCGCCTGGCACCGAGTTGCTGGAGCGCTACGGCAGCCGATCGGCCGACGTGGAGGGCTCGGGCAATGTCATCGGCCTGAAAGACCCTGCCGTGGATGCGTTGCTGGACAAGGTGGTGAGTGCTACGTCACGGCCTGAACTGGTGATCAGCCTGCGGGCCTTGGACCGGGTGCTGCGCCATGGTCATTACGTGGTGCCGCATTGGTATGGGGCAGTGCACCGGGTATCCTGGCGGGCCAAGGCGTTTGCGCGCCCCGCCGACTTGCCCCGTTTTTACCAGCCAGAAAAACTGGTCACCACCGTGTGGTGGTCGCCCGACGCGTCTGCCACACCCATTTCCAAATCAGCCCCCAAGGCCCCCTGACCCATGCTGGCCTACATTTTCAAACGCCTGCTTTTGATGGTTCCGACCTTGTTCGGGGTCTTGCTGATGACCTTTGTGGTGATCCAGTTTGTGCCCGGCGGCCCGGTGGAGCAAATGGTGTCCCAGTTGCAAGGCCGTGACACGGGCGGGGAGGGCGCGGCGGCCGCAGGCAGCGGTTACCGAGGACGTCAGGGCGTGGATGCCGCACGCATTGAAGAGATCAAAACCCTTTATGGCTTTGACAAGCCCCCCACTGAGCGTTTTTGGATGATGCTCCAGCAGTTTGCGCAGTTCGATCTGGGCAAGAGTTTTTTCTACCCCAAAGACGTTTGGAGCCTGATCAAGGAGAAGCTGCCGGTGTCCATCAGCTTGGGCTTGTGGACTTTTTTCCTGAGTTACATGGTGTCGGTGCCCTTGGGCATCGCCAAGGCGGTGCGGGCGGGCACGCGCTTTGACACGCTCACCAGCTTGCTGGTGCTGGTGGGATACGCCATTCCGGGCTTTGTGCTGGGCGTGGCCTTGCTGGTGATCTTTGGCGGGCAGTTGCAGTGGTTTCCGCTGCGCGGTTTGACATCGTCCAACTGGGAACAGCTCAGCTGGGGTGCCAAGGTGGTGGATTATTTGTGGCACATCGCCTTGCCGGTCACGGCCAGTGTGTTGGGCTCGTTTGCCGTCATCACCATGCTGACCAAGAACGCGTTTTTGGAAGAAATCCGCAAACAGTACGTGTTGACCGCCCGCGCCAAGGGCTTGAGCGAAAACCGGGTGTTGTACCGCCATGTCATGCGCAATGCGCTGATCCCGCTGGTAACGGGCTTCCCGGCGGCATTCATTGGCGCGTTTTTCACCGGTTCTTTGTTGATCGAAACCTTGTTCTCGCTCGATGGTTTGGGCTTGCTGAGTTATGAAGCGGTGATCCGGCGCGACTACCCGGTGGTGCTGGGCACCTTGTATTTGTTCACCCTGATTGGCTTGGTGACCAAGCTGATCAGTGACCTGTGTTATCTGTGGGTGGACCCTCGCGTGAAGTTTGACAAATGAGCCCAGCGATCACCACCACCTTGCCGCATCAGACCTCGCCCTCGGCTCGGGCGTGGCAGCGCTTTCGGCGCAACCGCTTGGGCTTTGGCAGTCTGATCATTTTCGTGACTCTGTTCATTCTGA
>JBIKQY010000411.1:0-2798 GCA_044349465.1 Limnohabitans sp.
AAGCCGTGGGCATACCGGACGCCGCAGGCCGCGTGCACCAGTTTCCGCACCAGTTTTCGGGCGGCATGCGCCAGCGCGTCATGATCGCCATGGCGCTGGCCTGCCAGCCCGATGTGCTGATCGCCGATGAACCCACCACGGCGCTCGACGTGACGGTGCAGGCCCAGATTTTTGACCTCATCAGCGAGATGCGCGAGCGCACCGGCACCGCCGTGCTCTTGATCACCCACGACATGGGCGCGGTGGCCGAGATGACCGACCGGATGGCCGTGATGTACGCGGGCCGCATGGTGGAAGAAGGGCCGACCGATCTGATCTTGTCGCGCCCCAGCCACCCCTATACCCAGGGCCTGATCGCCTGCGCACCGGGCCGCAACCCGCAAAGCCACGGCCAGCCCTTGCAAGAAATTCCGGGCACCGTGCCTTCATTGCTGGAACGACAAGGTGGCTGCACCTTTGCCGACCGCTGCAGCCACACGCAGCCGCGCTGCCGCACCCATGTGCCGCCCAGCACCTGGGTACAAAGCGGCCACCGCGTGATGTGCTGGCTCTACCCCGAAGTCCAAGGAGCGCCAGCATGAGTGACACCTTGTTGCAGGTGCGTGACCTGCAAGTGCACTACCCGATCAAGGGCGGTTTTCTCCAGCCCAAAACCGTGCTCAAGGCGGTAGACGGCGTGAGTTTTGACATCGAACGCGGCCGCACCTTTGGCATCGTGGGCGAAAGTGGCTCAGGCAAAAGCACCACGGCTTTGGCCGTGATGCGCCTGGCCCCGGTGACTGCAGGCCATGTGGCGCTGGGCGACGCGCCCATCAGCACGCTGCAAGGCGAAGCCCTGCGGCTGCAGCGCAAACGCTTTCAAATGGTGTTCCAAGACCCGTTTGCCTCGCTCAACCCCCGGGTGCGCGCTGGTCAGGCCATCCGCGATGCTTTGGACCTGATGGACGTGGGCGCGCCCGCCGAGCGCGACGAGCTGGCGCGCACGCTGTTCATGCAAGCCGGTCTGCGCCCCGAACAAATGCAGCTGTTTCCACACCAGTTTTCGGGTGGCCAGCGCCAGCGCATTGCACTGGCCCGAGCTCTGGCCGGGCGGCCCGAACTGCTGGTCTGTGACGAACCCGTGTCGGCGCTCGACGTGGCCATCCAGGCGCAGATCCTGAACCTGATGCAGCGGCTGCAAAAAGAGTTGGGACTGACCTACCTGTTCATCTCGCACGACCTGGGCGTGATCCGCCACATGTGCGATGACATCGCCGTCATGTACCTGGGGCAGTTTGTGGAACGCGCACCCCGCGAAGACCTGTTTGCCCACCCCCTGCACCCCTACACGCTGGCCCTGTGGTCGGCTGCGCCGTCGATGGATGCACGCGGTCAAAAACGCAAGCTGCGCATTCGCCTGCAAGGCGATCCGCCCAGCCCGCTCAATGTGCCCAGTGGTTGCCGTTTTGCCGGGCGCTGCCCCTTTGCCGAAGACGCCTGCCGCGCCGCGCCCCCGCCCTTGCGCGAAGTGCTGCCCGGCCACCATGTGGCCTGCCACCGCGTGTCCGACAGCGGCCAAGCCCTTTACCCCTTGCCCACGATCAGCTAAAGCGCTGGCCACCATTTTGAGGAGAACCGCCATGAGCACCACCACCATTTACGTGGCCCGCGAGATCATCACCATGAACCCGATGCAGGCCTCGGCCACGCATGTGGCGGTGCGCGATGGCCGCATCCTGGGCGTGGGCCAGCTGGACGAACTGGCCCAATGGGGCGACTACACGCTGGACACCCGCTTTGCCGACTGCACGCTGATGCCGGGCCTGATCGAAGGCCACTGCCACTTGAAGGAAGGTGGCATGTGGGACCTGGAGTACCTGGGCTGGTTTGACCGCCTGAACCCATGGGGTCAAACCGTCAAAGGCCTGCGCTCCATGGAAGCGGTGGTGCAGCGCCTGATCGAAATCGACCAGAAGATGCAACAAAGCGGCGAACCAGCCGACAAACCTTTGCTGGCCTGGGGCTTTGATCCGATTTATTTCGGTGGCGAACGCATGACGGTGGACCACCTGGACCGCGCCAGCAGCACCCGCCCCATCGTGATTGCGCACGCCAACGGCCACCTGATGAACGTCAACAGCACCATGCTGCGCATCGCCGAGGTCGACGAAGACATCGAAGTCGAAGGTGTCGTCAAGTTCAAGGAGGGTCCCCGCAAGGGCCACCCCAATGGCGAGCTGCAAGAGCCGGCTGCCATGCACTTGGTCATGCGCCATGTGGGCTCGGCCGGGCTCATGTCGCCGATGAACGAGACCGGCATGATGAACTTTGCGCGCTTGGCCAAGATGCAGGGCGTGACCACCGCCACCGACCTGGTCAACACCCTGAGCGAAGCCGACTGCGCGGTGCTGGAATCGTCCCTCGCCAAAGACGAATGCTGCGTGCGCATCTTGCCCGCCTTCAAGGCCTTCCATGGCACACACGGTGCCACGCAAGG
Organism: Limnohabitans sp.; assembly: GCA_044349465.1. Classification (GTDB taxonomy): domain Bacteria; phylum Pseudomonadota; class Gammaproteobacteria; order Burkholderiales; family Burkholderiaceae_C; genus Limnohabitans_A. Next base: position 2,477 of record JBIKQY010000411.1, read on the forward strand.
CGCCGAGCACGTCAACGCCATGAAAAAACGCAACACCGACAAGCTGCGCTACGGCTTGGTGAAGATGATGCTGGACGGCTCGATCCAGGGCTTTTCGGCGCGCATGCGCTGGCCCGGCCACTTCAACGGCGCACCCAACGGCATCTGGGTCACCGCGCCCAGCCAGTACGAGGCCGACTTCGAGATCTACCACCGCGCAGGCCTGCACATCCACACCCACACCAACGGCGATGAAGCCAGCCTGGCGGCGATTGACTCGGTGGAACGCGTGCTGGCCCGCGCCCCCCGCACCGACCACCGCCACACCCTGCAACACGCGCAA
>JBIKQY010000062.1:0-9721 GCA_044349465.1 Limnohabitans sp.
GGGCCTGGCTGGTCGGGCCGATGAACATGCCGCTGAACAAATAGCTCAGGCTGGGGTGGTTGTGCCAATAAAGGATAAGGCTGGCCAGCAATTCGGGTCGGCGCAAGAAGGGGCTGTCGGCGGGTGTGGCCCCGCCCATGACCATGTGGTTGCCGCCGCCGGTGCCGGTGTGGCGGCCGTCGGTCATGAACTTCTCGGCCGACAGGCGCGTCTCGAAAGCGGCTTGGTACAAAAACTCGGTGTGGCCCACCAGCTCGGTCCAGTTGTGCGCCGGGTGGATGTTGACTTCGATCACGCCCGGATCGGGTGTGACTTGCAGCAGTTTCAGGCGCGGGTCACGGGGTGGCGGATAGCCTTCCATGACGATCTTCAGGCCCAGTTGGCGTGCGGTGGCTTCGACGGCGCTCACCAGCGCCAGGTAGTCTTCGAGGCGCGCCAGCGGCGGCATGAAGACATAGAGCACACCGGATTTAGAGCTGGATTTCGCGCCAGAATTTGCGCCCTGGGCCACCGCGTCGGCTTCTGCCTTGGGGCCATTGGCGCGGTTCGGGTCACGCACTTCCACGCACAGTGCGGTGCGCACCACCGAGGGATCGGACTTGAACTTGGCCGGGACGGCTTGCGATGCCATGGCCGCGGTGGCTGTGGTGGCGTAAGGGCTGGCCGAGATGTGCCTGGGCTGCATGGCAATCGGTGCAGCGGGCAGGGCCGTGCGCGGCGAGAGGTGTGGCGAAAACGGGTCCTGCTCAATCAGGTGCCAGCGATCAGTCGGCGCGGCCCAGGGCAGCGAGTCCAGCGGCAGACGCCATCCCATGGGCGAATCACCGGGTATCAGGTACATGCGATCGTCGCGCACAAACCAGCGGCCTGTTTGCCACTGCGTGCCTGTCTGCACCGCGCTATTGCCCTCGGGCGGATCGATGGGTTGCAGCGGCAGCACATAGCCCACCGCCGCGTCCAGCCCCTGGCTGAAGATGCGGCGCAAGCGGTTGCGTTCCATCTCGTCGTCTAGGCGAGCGTCAAACGGGTCCACGTTGATGGGCAGGCGGCGTTCGCGCCACAGGTAGTACCAGGTGTCTTCGTAGCCCGACAGCACGGTGTCGCTGGGCAGGCTCAAATGCTGCGTCAGGGTTTGCATGAAGCGGTGGGCGTCGGCGCTGGTGTAGGCGCTGGGTTCACGTTCGTCGGCAAATACGGCGGGGTCTTGCCAGCAGGGCTTTCCGTCGGCGCGCCAGTAAATGCTGAGCGCCCAGCGCGGCAGTTGCTCGCCCGGGTACCACTTGCCTTGGCCAAAATGCAGAAAACCGCCTTGCCCGTATTGCTGGCGCAGCTTGTGCACCAGCTCTGTCGCCAGGCCCCGCTTGGTGGGCCCCAAGGCGTCGGTGTTCCATTCGGCCCCATCGCGGTCTTGGGTGGACACAAAGGTCGGCTCGCCGCCCATGGTCAAGCGCACGTCTTGCGCCACCAGCTGGGCATCCACCTGCTCACCCAGCGCCAGCACATCGGCCCATTGTTCTTCGCTGTAGGGCTTGGTCACGCGGGGTGACTCGTGGATGCGGGTCACGCTCATCTCGTGGTGAAACTCGACCTCGGCCTCGTCCATCAGGCCTTCGATGGGGGCAGCGGCTGAGGGTTGAGGTGTGCAAGCCAGCGGGATGTGGCCTTCGCCCGCCAGCAAGCCGGATGTCGGGTCCAGACCCACCCAGCCCGCGCCGGGCAAATACACCTCGCACCAGGCGTGCAGGTCGGTGAAGTCCACTTCGGTGCCGCTGGGGCCGTCAAGCGATTTCACATCCGGGGCCAGTTGGATCAGGTAGCCCGATACAAAGCGGGCGGCGATGTTCATGTGCCTGAACAACTGCACCAAGAGCCAAGCTGTGTCGCGGCATGAGCCACTTTTCAGGGTCAGCGTTTCTTCGGGCGTTTGCACACCGGGTTCCATGCGGATGGTGTAGCGGATGTCTTGGTGCAGGCGTTGGTTGATTTGCACCAAAAAGTCGATGGTGCGCTGGCGTTGTCGGTCCATGCTGGCCAGGTATTTTTTGAACAACGGTGTTTTGGCATCCTTGTCCAGATAGGACTGCAGCTCTTCGCGCACGGTGTCTGAGTATTTGAAAGGGACTTCTTCGGCCGAGGGCTCCAAAAAGAAATCGAAGGGGTTGAACACGGCCATTTCTGTGACCACGTCCACCGTGACTTTGAAGGCGCTGGTCTTTTTGGGGAAAACCAGCCGCGCCTGGTAGTTGGCAAAAGCGTCTTGCTGCCAGTTGATGAAGTGCTCTGCGGGTTCGACCTTAAGGCTGTAGCTCAGGATGCGGCTGCGGCTGTGCGGCGCGGGGCGCAGGCGGATGACTTGGGGGCCAAGCTGCACGGGACGGTCGTAGGTGTAGTGGGTGACGTGGTGCAGGGCAACTTGTATCGACATATCTCGTTCTGCGCAACAGGGGCTGCACGCATGACAAATGCAGCTTGGGCGTTTACAACTAGCAAGACACGCGCCAGGCGGGGCTTGCGACTTTTCGTTGACGCACCCTTTTTAGGGAAGGCCAACGCAGACCCACGCAAAGTGCGCCAAAGAGAGCGACAGAAAAACCAGCCAAATCAGGGAGGCTGAGATGAAACGATGCGGTGCGCCTGTCCGACAGGTGAGGGGGCCAGCGCCAAGCTGGGGAGACGTGGGGCTTTCGTTACAACATCGCGTGTGCGCAGGCGTGCGGGTGTGCGCTCTGTGGAGCGGCCCATGAGGTCCATGGGCTGGGCGCGCGGTCTGGGCTGGGGCCTGCTGGCATGGTGCCTGGGCGTGGCGCTGCAGTTGCAACAAGCCGTTTTGTGGCCCGTGGTGGCTTATGGGCTGGGCCTGGCGTGTGTGGTGGTACTGGCCTGGCGTCTGCGGCACTGGACCCACGAAGAGCCGACGGATCACCAAACCCAGGTCTCGGCGCCTTGGGTGATGAGCTTAGTTGCATGGTGTCTGCTCTGGGCTGCGGTGGCTTTTCATGTGACCGGCTTGCACGCATGGACCAGGGCCCACACCATAGACCCGGCGCTGGAAGGCCAAGACCTGGACGTGGTGGGCGTGGTGCAGGCCATGCCCCAGCGGCAAGACTTGGGCTGGCGCTTTCGATTGCGCATTGAGCAGGCCTGGCTGCTGGACGCATCCGGGGCCCGTCAAGGCCTGCAGGTCGATGCCGATGTGCCCGCGCAGGTGTTGCTGGGCTGGTATGGACAAGAGGGCGCCCACGACAGCGGCTGGAACCTCTCGCCACTGCCCGAGCCGGTCAAGCCCGGGGAGCGCTGGCGCTTTCGCGTGCGCCTGAAAGCGCCGCACGGCCACCTGAACCCGCGTGGTTTTGACCATGAGCTCAGGCTCTGGGAGCAGGGCATTCGGGCCAGCGGTTACGTGCGCACCCGTGCCAAAGACCCAGCCCCGCAGCGCCTGAGCAGTACCTGGGCGTACCCGATTGAGGCCTGGCGGCAGTCGGTGCGCGACCGGTTGTTGACCCAGTTGTCACCACCGGGCAGCGATGCCGAGGCAGCCCGGAGGGCGGGCGTGGTGGCGGCCTTGGTCACGGGCGATCAGGCCGCCATCGAGCGCAGCGACTGGGACGTGTTCCGGGCCACGGGCGTGTCGCACCTGATGAGCATCTCGGGCCTGCATGTGACCATGTTCGCCTGGCTGGCCTCGGCTCTTGTGGGCTGGGCCTGGCGGCGTTCGGCCCTGTGGGGTTTTAACGGGGCTTTACGCTGGCCTGCTGCCCATGTGGGCGCGTGCTCGGGCTTGGTGCTGGCCACTTTTTATGCGCTGTTCAGCGGCTGGGGCGTGCCCGCGCAGCGCACCTTGCTCATGCTCGGGGTGGTTTTGGTGCTGCGCTTGTCGGTGCGCCATTGGCATGGGTCGCTGGTGTGGTTGACGGCGTGCGCCGTGGTGCTGGCCTGGGACCCCTGGGCCTTGCTGCAGCCCGGGTTTTGGCTGAGCTTTGTGGCGGTGGGGGTGTTGATGGCGTACGCGCCTGCCACTTTGGGGGCGAACGATCCGAACGCGGGTGCACCACAAGGGGGTGCGCAAGACGCACCAACCTCGCGCTCTGCGACCGAGGCACAGTTGCGTGAGCACCGTTGGGGTGCATGGGCGCAGGCGAGTTGGGATGGGTTTTGGGGGAAATGGGGACGCAAGGCTGGGTCCAAGTTGCTGACGTTGGCGCGCGAGCAGGCCACTGTGACCTTGGCGCTGGCCCCCTTGACGCTGCTGTTCTTTGGTCAGGTCTCGCTGGTGGGCTTGTTGGCCAATTTGCTGGCCATTCCCTGGGTGACGCTGGTGGTCACGCCGCTGGCCATGCTGGGTGTTGGAGTGCCCGTGGCGTGGGACGCGGCGGCTTGGGCTTTGTTGCCTTTGCAGTTGGTGCTGGGCTGGCTGGCGACTTGGCCGATGGCCACTTGGTCGATCGCCATGCCGCCTTGGGGTCTGGCTTTGCTGGCGCTGGCGGGGGCAGTCGGTTTGGTGCTGCGCCTGCCGCTGTCCTGGAAGCTCTTGTGTTTGCCTTTGCTGTGGCCAGTGGTGTTTTGGTCACCCCCGCGTCCAGCACCCGGCAGCTTCGAGTTGCTGGCGGCCGATGTGGGGCAGGGCAATGCGGTGTTGGTGCGCACCGCCACCCACAGCCTACTGTACGACGCGGGGCCACGTTATTCGGCCGAGAGCGATGCCGGACACCGCGTGCTGGTGCCCTTGCTGGCCCAAATGGGCGAGCGCATCGACACCTTGATGCTCAGCCACCGCGACAGCGACCACACCGGGGGCGCGGCGGCGGTACTGGCCATGCAGCCGCAGGCGGCGCTGTGGTCCTCGCTGGAAGATGAGCACAGCTTGCACGCCTTGCGCCCAGGATGGACGCGCTGTCAAGCAGGCCAAGCCTGGGTGTGGGATGGGGTGCGCTTTGAGGTGTTGCACCCCGCAGGCTCACCTGGCTCGCTCGCCCGGGCCCGCAAGCCCAATGAAGTCAGCTGCGTTTTGCGCATCAGCACTCCTCAGGCATCGGCCCTGCTGGCGGGTGACATCGAGTGGGCTCAAGAGCTGGCGCTGGTGCAGTCTGGCTTGGACAGGGTGGATGTGCTGCTGGTGCCACACCACGGCAGCAAGACCTCGTCGAGCTGGCCCTTTTTGCAGGCCCTGCAGCCTCGGCTGGCGCTGGTGCAAGCGGGCTACCGCAACCGCTTTGGCCACCCGGCCCCTGAGGTGGTGGCGCGCTACCAAGGATTGGGCATTGCGCTGGTCGAAAGCACCCGCTGTGGCGCAGCCACTTGGCGCAGCGGTGCCCCGACGCAAATCCAATGCGAACGGATGGAGCGCCAGCGCTACTGGCATCACCGTTTCGCACCGTGAAGGGGTGCTTGATTCGAGTCAAGTCAAAGGGTTTGGGTATACATCTTGCTAAGCTATCTTTAGGAGTGAAGAGTCATGCGCCATTTTGATGAGATGTACAGCCGCCTGCCCACTGCAGGCGATGCGGGGGAGGTCCGAGACCATTACTTGGCCTATGCCCGCTGGCTGCAAGCGCAAGACCCGCAGACCATGGCGGCGCGACGTGAAGAGGCCGAGATGATTTTCAGGCGCGTGGGCATCACCTTCGCCGTCTATGGCGACAAAGACGAAGACGCGAACACGGACGAGGGCGGCACCGAGCGCCTGATCCCTTTTGACCTGATCCCCCGGGTGATCGCCGCCTCTGAGTGGAAAAGCATGGAAGCCGGGCTGGTGCAGCGCGTCACGGCTTTGAACCGCTTCATCCACGATGTGTACCACGACCAGGAGATTTTGAAGGCCGGTGTGGTGCCGCGTGAGCAGATCGAGTGCAACGCCCAGTTCCGCCCCGAGATGGTGGGGGTTCATGTCCCCAACCAGATTTATTCGCACATCAGCGGCATTGACATCGTGCGTGCCCCCGACAGCGCAGGCAACGGTGAGTACTACGTGCTGGAAGACAACCTGCGCGTGCCCAGCGGCGTGAGCTACATGCTCGAAGACCGCAAGATGATGATGCGGCTCTTCCCAGAACTCTTCAGCCAGCATCGCGTGGCTCCGGTGGCGCATTACCCCGATTTGTTGCTGGAAACCCTGCGCGCCAGCAGCCCAGCCACCACGGCCGAGCCCACGGTGGTGGTGCTCACGCCAGGCATGTACAACAGCGCCTACTTTGAGCACGCCTTTTTGGCGCAGCAAATGGGCGTGGAGCTGGTCGAAGGGCAAGACCTGTTCGTCAAAGACAAGTCCGTCTACATGCGCACCACGCGCGGCCCCAAGCGGGTAGACGTGATCTACCGCAGGGTGGACGACGACTTTTTGGACCCCAAGGTGTTTCGCCCCAGCTCCACTTTGGGTTGCGCTGGCCTGATGGACGCCTACAAAGCCGGCCATGTGGCGATTTGCAATGCGGTGGGCACGGGCGTGGCCGATGACAAGTCGATCTACCCCTATGTGCCCGACATGATCAAGTTCTACTTGGGCGAGGAGCCGATCCTGAAAAACGTGCCGACATTTCAGTGCCGCAAGCCCGACGACTTGCAGTACACCCTGGCCCACCTGAAAGACCTGGTGGTCAAGGAAGTGCACGGCGCGGGCGGCTACGGCATGCTGGTCGGCCCGGCCTCGACCAAGGAAGAGATCGAGCGCTTTCGCGGGGCCTTGTTGGCCAACCCCGAGGGCTACATCGCACAGCCCACGCTCAGCTTGTCCACTTGCCCCACCTATGTGGACAGCGGCATCGCGCCGCGCCACATCGATTTGCGGCCCTTTGTGCTGAGCGGCCGCACGGTGCAGATGGTGCCCGGCGGGCTGACCCGGGTGGCTTTGAAAGAAGGTTCTTTGGTGGTCAACAGCAGCCAAGGCGGCGGCACCAAGGACACCTGGATATTGCAGGACTGATAAGGGAGAAAACGCATGCTTTCAAGAACCGCCGACCACTTGTTCTGGATGTCCCGCTACATGGAGCGGGCAGAGAACACCGCTCGCATGTTGAACGTGAGCTACGAGACCTCCCTTTTGCCCCAGTCGGCTGCGGCCGTCGAAACCGGTTGGGAGGGCATTTTGTCCATCAGCGAGTTGTTGCCGTCGTATTTGGCGCTTTACAAAAACATCAACCCCCGCGATGTGATGGCCTTCATGGTGAAAGACGTGGACAACCCCTCGTCCATCCTCTCCTGCCTGCGTGCAGCGCGAGAAAACGCCCGCGCCGTGCGCGGCACCCTGACCACCGAGGTTTGGGAGACACAAAACCAGACTTGGCTGGAGGTCAATCGCATGCTCAAAAGCGGCGATTTTGAGCGGGACCCGGGTCAGTTTTTTGAGTGGGTGAAGTTCCGCTCGCACCTGTCACGCGGCGTGACGGTGGGCACCATGCTGATGGACGAGTCGCTGTACTTCATGCGCATGGGCACGTTTTTGGAGCGGGCCGACAACACGGCGCGGCTGGTAGATGTGAAGTTCCACGCCATGCAAAACGACTTTTTTGGTGCGCCGCAGTACGGTGCCCCCGAAACAGAAAGCGCGCAGGAATTCGACTTCTACCATTGGAGTGCGATCTTGCGCAGCGTCAGCGGCTTTGAGGTGTACCGCAAGGTCTACCGCGATGTGATCCGCCCCGAGCGTGTGGCCGAGTTGCTGATCTTGCGCCCCGACATGCCGCGCTCGCTGCACGCCAGCTTGAACGAGGTGGTGGCCAACCTGAAGCTGGTCTCGCACGACGCAGACAGCGATACTTTGCGACACGCCGGGCGCTTGCGCTCAGAGCTGGCCTTTGGGCGTATCGACGAAATATTGGCCACGGGCCTGCACGCTTACCTGACGCAGTTTCTGGATCGGGTGAATGTGCTGGGAGGGCGCATCAGCCGCGAGTTTTTGATGCCTCAGGCGGCCTGACGTGCATATCTGGGACCGAGGGGGCGATCAGTCGAGCAAAACGTAATCTGAAGAAGGGCCAGAATGGTGGCTCAATCGCAAACCGCCACCGATGCGCTCAACTTGGTAGCTTTCGGCTTGGATATTGAGTCGCTGTCCACTGAGCCATTGACCGTTGTAGCTTGCCCCTTGGCGGAAAACTTTGACATGGCCCTTCTTGTCAATGGTCAGATCTTCGTTTCTTTGTGTGTAGGGGTTGCGGCCCCGAAAACTGCCCACGGCCCAATTCGGAGGGGTTGGTGCATTCTCCAAGGTCGCTGGTTTCTTTTTGTCATCGTCATCACCTGACATCAATGCCCCCAACAGCAAGCCCCCGATGATGACCGCCGCTGCCGCTTCGCCGCCTGACAGACCGCTGTCTTGGGTGACCTCAAATTCGGCTTCACAACCGTTGTCTACCCAAATGCCGCGTTTGTCGTAGCCCCAGTCCCTGCCTTCGCGGCAAGAAGATGCGGACAGTTGGCGCTTGAGGCGCACACCCGTGTTGTCAATATTGCAGCGTTCTCGGGTGAATTCAGCACTGTCGCATGTGATCGTTTTCTTTTTTGCCGCATAGGCAGGTGCTGCAGGAACAAGGAAGATCATCGCTTGGGCCAGGCAAATGGCGCGCACCCAATGGTGTTTTGTTTTCATGGTCAAAAACAAAAAATTTTACAAGTCAGCCCCGTTTTTTTGAGTCAAAAGGTTCTTAATTTGTAAATCTACGTAAGTTTTCGACGAATTAAGAGATCGTCAAGACCACCGGCGCATGGTCACTGGGGCGTTCGTTTTTTCTGGGCCCACGATCGATCACACAAGCCATGGATCGTGCTCTGAGGGCTTGTGAAATCAAAATGTGGTCGATGCGCAGGCCCCGGTTGCGGCGGAATGCAAACTCGCGGTAGTCCCACCAGCTGTAGCTTTTTTCGGGTTGCTCAAACAGGCGGAAGCTGTCGGTCAGACCCAAATCGGTCAGGGCTTGCAGTTTTTCACGCTCTGCCACGGTGCAGTGGATGGTGTCTTTTAGGCCCACCGGGTCCCACATGTCGAGTTCGTCAAAGGTGATGTTGTAGTCACCCAGCAGGACCAGATTCGGGTGTTGTTGCATCTGGCTGGCCACCCAATCGCGCAAGGCATCGAGCCAGCGCATTTTGTAGACAAACTTGTCGCTGTCAGGTGCCTGTCCGTTCGGGAAATACGCGCCGATCACCCGCACGGTGCCACCTGCGCCATCAGGGTAGGTGGCGGCAATCACCCGCGACATGTCGTCTTCAAAGCCAGGGATGTTCTTCACCACGTCTGTGCCTTCGGCTTTGGAGATCAGTGCCACGCCGTTGTACGTTTTCTGGCCAAACCACTGCGCCTGGTAGCCCGCTTCGGCAAAGGCCGCTGCCGGGAATTTGTCGTCCGTCAGCTTGAGCTCTTGCAAGGCCAGCACCTCGGTCGGGTTGGTGGCCAGCCAGTCCAGCACTTGCGGCAGACGCACAGACAAGGAGTTCACATTCCAGGTGGCAATTTTCATGGCTTGATGTTGTGTTGGTAGGTGACGAAAGCAAAGCCCAAGCCGCTTGTCGTGGTGTGCTGTTCGCGTTGCACCTCTTGCCACTGGGCGCCCAGTTCGGGCGCGAAGGCGTCGCCTTCAAAGTCTGCATCGATCTCGGTCACCACCCCCGTGCTGGCCAGGGGCTCAGCTTGGCGGTAAATCTCGGCACCGCCCATGATCCAGGCATCGGGTACATCGCCGCACAGGCGCATGGCGTCTTCAATCGATGTTGCACGTAATGCGCCATCGGA
>JBIKQY010000063.1:0-9683 GCA_044349465.1 Limnohabitans sp.
AAGTCAGCGGTACCGCGTAAGCGATGTCAGCGGCCACGATGCGCGGCAGGGGCAGCAAGGGATAGAGCAACAGCAGGGCGCTCACGCCAATGGCCCCTGCACCCACCGAGGTGAGGGTGACCAAGATGCCGATCAGCGCCCCAAAAAGCACGGGCAAGCTCCAGTGACGGGGTTGGGTCGCACGGGCCTGATCAGTAGCACCGAGGGATGCGGGCAGTTGTTTGCCGCGAATTGTTTTGTAGAACATGGCCGCCGCCGTCAAGAGCAGGGCCACGCCCAAGCTGTGGGTCATCACGGACTGGACCTGCGGATTGGCCGGGCCGATCCAGTGCAAAGCCGCAAGGGTCATCAAGGCGGCCGGGATGCTGCCCACACTCAGCCAACCCACCACGCGCCAGGGCACGATGCGCTGGCGCGCAAAGCTCACGGTGCCACCCATCTTGGTGAAGGCCGCAAACAGCAAGTCGGTACCCACGGCCATGTAGGGCTTGACACCGAAGAAAAAAATCAGGATCGGCGTCATCAAGGAGCCGCCGCCCACCCCCGTCAGGCCCACCACAACGCCGACGAAAAAACCTGCAAAGACATAAGCCAAATCAACCATGGCGGCGACTGTAAGTGCGCTTTATGCCAAAACAAACGATTTTTTAGTTGGGTGTATATGCAGTTGGCTTATAAGAGTGGGGTAACCGGCCCCTGAGCTCACCCGCCTGCCATGCGGCTGGCCCGTTGTCCCCAAGTTAGCGGGTCTTGCGCTTGAACACTCGAAATGGGTTGAAGCCTGTCAACAACGCAGAGGCCAGCAAGATCAGCAGCACCCCGGGCAGCAGGCCGGCGGTCAGCGGCTCGCCCAAAAACAGGGCACCCCAGGTAACACCAAACAAGGGAATCAAAAAAGCCGATGAGGTGGACGCACTGGCCGGGATCTCGCGCATCAGGCGCATGCTGATCCAGTAGGTAAAACCTGAGGTGACCGCGCCCAGCACCAGCAAAGCCAGCAGCGCGGGCATTCCCACGGCATGGGTGGGGGCGGTGGCTGCGGCTGCGGGCACCAAAACCAAAGCGCTGGTCAAATGCACCACCGCCGAGGCGGGCAGCGCATGGTGGGCCAAGGTGGCGCGTTTCATGAAGATGGCCCCAAAGCCGTAACAGGCCGCAGCCACCACACAGGCCAAGGCGGCCAGCACCACGTCAAGGCCCGGGTTCACCGGCCCCAAGCCCAGCAACAAGGTCACGCCCAGAAAGCCGAGCACACAACCGACCAATTTGCTGGGCGTGAAGCGTTCTTGGGCCAACAGCACCCCAGCCAACACCCCGAATATGGGGGCGGTGGCATTGAGCACAGCCGAATACCCGGCCGGCAACACCAGTCCGGCCCAGTTGTACAAAACAAAGGGCACCACCAGCGTCAAGATGCCCAGCCCGGTGAGCGAGCGCCAGTGTTGGCGTGCCGGCCAGGCTTGGCGCGTCCAGCGCATGATGGCGCTGAGCACCAATGCGGCCAGGGCGCAGCGCAGGCAAGCCATGGCGAAGGGGCCAAAAGCCGGAGCGGCCACGCGGATGAGCGGAAACGAGCCGCCCCAAACGGCTGACAAAAGAACAAGTTGGGTGAATTGGCGTCCGTTCATGGCTTGGCCATTATCGGCTGGGGCTATGTTGGGATTGGTCTTGTTTTGGGGTGAGCGGCACCAGGTTGATAAATGTCCCGTAGGCGACAGGTTTGTGCGTGGCTGTTACAGTCACTTTTTTTGCGCCCTTGACCCTAGGACCCGACGATGAAACGCATGATTGCCACCGGCCTGCTCAGTGCAGCCGCCACCACTGTTTTGGCCCAGACCCCGATCAAGATTGGGGAAATCAACAGCTACTCCGCCATTCCGCAGTTCACCCAACCCTACAAACAAGGCTGGCAGCTGGCCGTGGAAGAGATCAACGCCCAAGGTGGCCTGCTTGGCCGCAAGGTCGAGGTCATTGCGCGCGACGATGCGGGCAAGCCCGACGAGGCGCTGCGCCACGCCATTGAGTTGACATCCAAAGAAAAGGTGGACATTTTGGCCGGGGGCTTTTTGTCCAACGTGGGCCTGGCGCTGGCCGACCATGCCGCCAAAAACAAGCGCTTGTTCATCGCCAGCGAGCCCTTGACCGACGCCATCGTCTGGGAAAAAGGCAACCGTTACACCTTCCGCCTGCGCGCCAGCACTTACATGCAGGCGGCCATGCTGGTGGAAGAGGCGGCCAAAATGCCCGCCAAGCGCTGGGCCACCATTGCGCCCAACTACGAATACGGCCAAAGCGCGGTGGCCAACTTCAAGGAGTTGCTCAAGGCCAAGCGCCCGGATGTGGAGTTTGTGAGCGAGCAGTGGCCCGCCCAGGGCAAGATCGATGCGGGCAGCACGCTCACGGCCACCATGGCGGCCAAGCCCGATGCCATCTTCAACGTGACCTTTGGCGCCGACTTGGCTCGCTTGGTGCGCGAGGGCAACCAGCGCAACGTGTTTCCCAAAACGCCGGTGGTGTCCATGCTGTCGGGCGAGCCCGAGTACCTGGAAGTGCTGAAAGACGAAACGCCCAAGGGCTGGATCGTGACCGGCTACCCGTGGGACCAGATCGACACCAAAGAGCACGCCAGCTTTGCGGCCAATTACTACAAGAAGTTCAACGAAAACCCCAAGCTCGGCTCGGTGGTGGGTTACGCCACCATGCAGTCGATTTTTGCGGGCATCAAAAAAGCAGGCAGCGTGGACAACGAGAAACTGGTGGTTGCCATGCGGGGCCTGAAGTTCAGCACGCCCTTTGGCCCGGCCGAGTACCGCGCGATTGACCAGCAGTCCACCATGGGCGCGTATGTGGGCAAGCTCGATCAGCGCGGCGGTAAGGGCACCATGGTGCAGTGGCGCTACGCCGATGGCAAAAATTATTTGCCTACCGACGCCTATGTCAAGGCGCGACGCCCGGCCGAAGCGATGAAGTGAGGCCGCTTGGCGCAAGCGCATGAAATGCGCTGAGCCCTCCTTTGGCGGCCTTGCGGCCTGGGGCTTGCTTCCTCAAGGGCGGGGCTTTGCCGGTCCCACACTTTCCTGCAGCACATCAGACACCTTGCGTATCTGGATCTGGGGCGGAAGGTTTTCCCGGACTTTGTAGTTTTGCGCCCGGTCCAGAGACCGGAATGGTCCGGTGATCACGACAAACCGGCCACCCGGGGCCGTGCTCTTGCGCATGAGCACGCGTGCATTGGCCAGTTCAGCACGCGTTCTGATCAGGCTTTGGGCCTGCGCGGCCGTTTGAAACGCACCATGCTCCAGGACAAAGAACTCGGGCGATTGCTGGGTCAGCCAGCGCACGCCCCGCAGTGCCACATCCGGGATGTCGGCGTTGTTGTCTGCAGGCGCAGACGCTGGTGGCAGCGCTGCAGGCTGTGCCGCAGCGGGGGGCGCCACACGTTCTTCGGCCGGGCTCGGGGCTGAGTTGGCGGTTGCTGGGTCGGTGGGCTGCGGCGCCGATGCCGATGGCACTGACGATGCTTCAAGCGCAGGCGCCGCAGCGGTGGCGGCATCAGGTGCAGGTGCAGGTGCAGGTGCAGGTGCAGCAGCATCAGGAGCAGACTGCTGAGCTGTCAAGGAAGGCGTCGAGTTCTGGGCCCTGAAGTGAAGCCATGTGCCCCAGGATGCCAAGACCAACACGGCCGCCAAACCCAGCCAGGCCAGACGCTGGCGTTTGGCCGGTTGGCCAGATGGGGTGGGTGTGAACGCTTGGGGCATGGCTGTGGGCGATGCCAGGGCGGGGGCGTCAGCAAGGGCCATCGTTTCGGCTGGCGCAACAGGCGCAACAGGCGCAACAGGCGCAACAGGCGCAACAGGCGCAACAGGCGCAACAGGCGCAACAGGCGCAACAGGATCAACAGGCTCGGTCGGCGTCAACATCGGCTCTGCAGGTGTAACAAGTGCCGCAGGTACAGGCTCAGCCATCCACTGAGGTGGTGGCTCAGATGGGGGCATGCTGGAGGCTGCCGCGCTGTTTTGCTCACTTGGACCCTCCAGGCAAAGCAAAACCCAACGCCAACGCAAACCAGGCAGGTGGCGGGTCATGTCCTGCAACATCTGCACATCCGACGCGGGCAGTTGTTCTGCGTTGGTGATGATGGCGATTTGGTTTGGTAAGGATGAGGCTGATGGCGTTTGCATCGCCTGCGCCAGTCCCATTTGGGCAATGCCCTGGTTGATATGGCTGAGCAAAGCCAGCCGTTGATCACCCGTGAAATGTTCCACCGCAACAGCAGGTGCTTGGCTGCGCCATAAGGCTTGCAAGGACTGGGCTGCGCGCGCCATGGCCTCGCGGTCTTGGCTCCAGATGATCATGTTTTGATCATCTTTCAAAACGACGTGGCCCAAATCCTCCAACGCAGCTTCTGATTCTGGCGCTCGGGAGGGGGCAGCAAGGGTGGGGTGAGTCGGACCAGGGAGCATTGGAAACTGAATGTTGCGAAATGAATCCCCGATTAAACACCAAGCAAGCGAGTCCTTGGTCGCCAAAGTTGAGAGCTTGTCACCCAAGTCAGCGCCCACCGAGCGCCAGGACGGTACCTCAGGCTGGCAGGGGTTCAACGCTGGAGGGTACGCCCCAATGCGCCGCTTGGCTGGCGTGCCAAAACTCGGCAAAGGGACTGGGCAGCGTTTGTGGTCCAGACGGCGCTCGCAAGAGCTGACCGGTCGCCAGCGTGTCAATGCTGGAGGCCAAGGTTCGAGCCTGTCCATCGGCATTGCGCACCATGAGGTGATGCGGCGTGATCTCGCCCGGATTTTGCAGCCCGGCCGCGCCCACCAGATCGGCCAGTGCATGCAAGGTGTTGGCATGGAAGTAATACACCCGTTCGGCCTTGTCGGTCACCACGATGGCGCGTTGGCGCACCGGGTCCTGTGTGGCCACGCCCGTCGGGCAGTGGTCGGTGTGGCAGCTGCGCGATTGGATGCAGCCCAGCGCAAACATGAAGCCCCGCGCTGCGTTGCACCAATCAGCGCCCAAGGCCAAGCAGCGTGCCATGTCGAAGGCCGAAATCACTTTGCCCGATGCCCCGATCTTGATGCGGTCACGCAGTCCTGCGCCCACCAGGCTGTTGTGCACCAGACGCAGGCCATCACGCAAAGGCATGCCCACATGGTCGGCAAACTCGATGGGTGCGGCACCCGTGCCGCCTTCGGAGCCGTCCACCACAATGAAATCGGGCGTTTGTCCGGTCTGCAGCATGGCCTTGACCAGTGAGAACCATTCCGCTGGATGTCCCACACACAGCTTGATGCCCACGGGCTTGCCACCCGAGAGCTCGCGCAGCTGAGCGACAAAACCCAGCAGTTCGAGTGGAGTGCTGAACGCCGAGTGCCGGGCCGGAGACACACAGTCCTGCCCCATGGGCACCCCCCGTGCTTCGGCAATCTCGGGGCTCACTTTGGCTTTGGGTAAAACGCCGCCGTGGCCAGGTTTGGCCCCTTGCGACAGTTTCAGCTCGATCATCTTGACCTGGGGTGAGTGGGCCTGTTCGGAAAATCGCACAGGGTCAAAACGACCTTCGGGCGTGCGGCAGCCGAAATAGCCCGAGGCAATCTGCCAGATCAGATCACCGCCCGGTTCACGGTGGTGCCGGGAGATGCTGCCTTCTCCGGTGTCGTGCGCAAATTGCCCCATGGCTGCACCCTTGTTCAGGGCCTTGATCGCGTTGGGCGACAAAGCCCCGAAGCTCATGCCCGAAATGTTGAGCAGCGACAACGCATAGGGCTGCTGACATTGCTGACCGCCCACCGTGATCCTGAAACTCGCCGGGTCCAGCTCGGTGGGCTGCAGTGAGTGCGTGACCCACTCGGATTGGGCGGTGTACATGTCCTTGATGCTGCCAAACCCGCGCTTGTCGTTTTGCACCTTGGAGCGGGCGTAGACCATGGCCCGCTGGTTGCGAGAAAAGGGGATTTTTTCCTCGTCGTCTTCCAAAAAATATTGGCGGATTTCTGGCCGGATGTATTCCAAGCCATAACGCAAGCGCCCCGTGAGCGGGTAGTTGCGTCGCACCGCTTGTTTGGTTTGCTTGAAGTCCAACCAGCCCAGCACAAACAGGGCCGCAAAGCCCGCACTTGCCCAAGCCGAGACAGGCCAGCTGATGAGGGCGGCTGGGGCAGTGACCAACCAAGGCAGGTAACGCGAGAAGGATGGACGGGCCATGGGATGCTCTCCAAAAGAAACGGTGAGAAAGGCCAACACGCGCAAGGATGAATCACATCCTAGTTGATTTTGATATTTTTTGTAAATTTTTCAACCAGCAAAGCGCTCGGCCGCCAGGTGTTTGGCCAAGGCCGCAGGCAGGGGCAGTGGTTCGCCGTTCAGCCATGCAGCGGTCAGTTCTCCGCACAACACGGCCAGGCTGATGCCGCGTGCGCCCATGCCCGTACTCAAACAAAGGCCCGGCAAACCTTGTCGGTCGATGGGGCCAACCGCAGGCAAGCGGTTGGGCAAGGTGCAGCGCAAACCGGCCCAGCCACGCACCCGGTCCGGCCCGAATTGCCCGGCCATGGCCTGGCCCAAAGCGGGCAGCAGCGTGTCCAGGCGCACCTGGTTGGCCGCATGGTCTTCTTCGCGCACGGGTGCTTGTTCGCAATTGCGCTCAAAGGTGGAACCAATGAACCAGCCCGGCGGCCCCTCGGGCGTGGGCACGCCGCTGATGAAGCTGCCATGGCCGTTGACCGGAAACGGCGGCAGCCAATGGCGCTGGTCTTCGTTCAAATCGGCCATGTGCCCAAAGCTGACTTGCCCGCGCAAAGGGTTCAGTGGCACGGCAAAGCCGGGCAGAGGCCGCAGCAAAGCCAAGCTGTCAAAGGCGCTGGCCACTACCAGCCAGGGGGCCTGGCCCAAAGTTTGGCCTTGGGCATCGGTCACGGCCCATTCATCGCCGCGCCGCTCGATGCCCTGCACCTGCTGACCCCAGCGCACGTGCACGCCCGGGGTTTGGAGCTGCGCGGCCACCAGCTGCCGTGGCCGAATCCAGCCCGCCTGAGCGTGCCAAAGCGCGGGCGAGTCGGGTGGCAGGCCTGCGGCGGCCACTTGCGCTGCAGTAGCCGGGGTGCTGTGGTGATCTGGGCTGTCCGCAGGCAGGCGGCGTTTGCCTCCCATGTTGTGTTCCAGAACACCCGTGAGGGCCCAATCGGTGCCGCTTTGCAGCAGCGTCTGGGCGCGTAGCAGCGTGGCCTGCACCCCCGCACGCGTAATGCGCGAGAGCACGTTGTCGTCGGGTGAAACGTGGGGTGCGGCCAAACCCGCAGGCAGGCCCGAGGCACCAGCCCCAACCCCAGCAGCCTGGTCGAGCACCGTGACCGACCAGCCTCGCACGGCCAAGCTGTGCGCCACGGCCGAGCCTGACAAGCCCGCACCGATCACCAGCGCTTGGCGGGTGTCGGGTGGCAAGCTCAAGGGTTCAAAAAACAGAGTGTCAAGCGCAGCTGGGCATCAACCCGCTGCAGGCGGCACGTAGCCCTGGGCCGCGTCTGCACCGTCGCCAAAGAAATGGTTTTCCATCTGGCGGGCCAGGTACTGGCGGGCGCGCAAATCGGCCAGGTTCAGGCGGTTTTCATTGACCAGCATGGTCTGGTGCTTGAGCCAATCGCCCCAAGCTTGTTTGCTCACACCCTCCCAAATGCGCTTGCCCAAATCGCCGGGGTAGGGCGGAAAATCCAGACCCTCTGCTTCTTTGCCGAGTTTGATGCATTGAACGGTGCGTGCCATGGTGGTGTCTTGCCTTGAGGTATCTTAAGAAGCGCTGGTTATACAGATATAGAATTTCCGTATTTCCAGTTGTGAGCGGTTCACACGACAATGCGGGTTGACCCGATGTCGAGTGGCCTGACAGGCCGTAACTGTAGCAAGCTTTCAGCATCCCCCGGGCTTTGGGTCTCTTGACTCCCAACACACAGCAATACCAAATGAGTGCATTTCTAGAAGAACGTGTTTTGAGCGTTCACCACTGGACCGACCGCCTGTTCAGCTTCACCACCACCCGCGACCAAGCCCTGCGCTTTTCGAATGGCCACTTCACCATGATTGGGCTGCGTGGCGACAACGGCAAACCGCTGCTGCGCGCTTACTCCATTGCCAGCGCCAACTACGAAGAGCATCTGGAGTTCTTGAGCATCAAGGTGCCTGACGGCCCTTTGACCTCCAAGCTGCAGCACATCCAGGTGGGCGACACCATCATCGTGGGCCGCAAACCCACCGGCACTTTGTTGTGCGACTATTTGTTGCCTGGCAAAAACCTGTACCTCATGGGCACTGGCACCGGCTTGGCCCCGTTCATGAGCATCATCCGCGACCCCGAAACCTATGAGCGCTTTGAAAAAGTGATCTTGGTGCACGGCGTGCGCCAAGTCAACGAGTTGGCCTACCACGACTACATCACGCAAGAGCTGCCCGCCCACGAGTTCCTGGGTGAGATGGTCAGCCAGCAGCTGCTGTACTACCCCACCGTGACCCGCGAGCCCTACAAAAACCAGGGCCGCGTGACCGAGCTGATGGAAAACGGCAAGCTGTTTGCCGACCTGGGCCTGCCCCCGCTCAACCCCGAGACCGACCGCGTGATGATTTGCGGTTCGCCCGAAATGCTGAAAGACCTCAAGCGCATTTGCGAAGCGCGCGGCCTCAAAGAGGGCAACACCAGCACACCGGGTGCTTTTGTGATCGAGCGGGCATTTGCCGAGGCCTGAAGCCCGCAGGGCTTTGTGAAACCGTTCACACCCAACTGCACCAACACGGGGGCACAATGCCCCCCTTTCTTTTGAAGTGTCCCCATGAAACTGACCCTTATTTCTCCCCAACGCTGGATGCTGTTGATCGCCTTGTCGGGCATCGGCATGCTGGTGTTCGGCCTGTATTTGCAGCATGTGGTCGGCCTGAACCCTTGCCCCATGTGCATCGTGCAGCGCTACGCCTTGATGGGCGTGGTGGTGCTGGCTTTGATCGGCTGGCGCTTGCGTGGCTGGGCCTTGGCTGCGTCAGGTTTGCTGCTGACGCTCTCGGCAGGTTTTGGTGCATTCACCGCCGCCCGCCAAAGTTGGCTGCAGTGGTACCCGCCCGAGGTGGTCAACTGCGGGCGCGACTTCTACGGCATGGTCGAAAATTTCCCGCTGAACCGCGCCATCCCCATGATCTTCAAAGGCAGTGGTGACTGCAGCAAGATCGACTGGACCTTTTTGGGCGGCTCGATCGCCAATTGGTCTTTCGTCTGTTTTGTGCTGTTTGGCTTGCTGGGCTTGTGGGTGGCCATCCGGTCCCGCCCCGCTCAGGCCGCATAACTGAGCGGCACCGCTGTGGTGAATTTGAGCTCTTCCATGGCGAAACTGGAGCTCACGTCGGACAGCGGCACCGCCTGAATGAGCCGCTTGTACACCAGGTCGTAAGCGGCAATGTCGGGCACCACCACTTTGAGCAGGTAGTCCACATCGCCGCTCATGCGGTGGGCCTCGACGATTTCGGCAATGCCGTGCACCGCAGCGCGAAACTTTTCCAGCCAAGGCACATCGTGTTCGCGTGTGCGCACCGACACAAACACCGTCACGCCCAGGTTCACCTGGTGCCGGTCCACCAGGGCCACTTGCCGGGCCAAAATACCCAACTCCTTGAGCCTTTGCACCCGACGCCAGCACGGCGTGGGCGTC
>JBIKQY010000412.1:0-2780 GCA_044349465.1 Limnohabitans sp.
GCGCCCGCCCAAGATGACACCGAGCACGCCCAAAAACAGGATGTCCTCCACATCGCGTTTTTGCCATTGCGGCAAGTGTTTAAAGGGCGCATGGCCCAGACGCCGCACGCCCAGCCAGAAAAACAGGCCAAAAGCGGCCAAATAGGTCAGGCCGTACCAGTGGATGGCCAAGGGGCCCAATTGCAGGGCGACGGGGTCAATTTGAGGATGGATCAGCATGCCCGGATTGTGCACCGGAGATGCCCCGGACTGGACACAAAGGCCTGACCAGCGCCCGTTAGAATGTGGCGACCTTCTTTTGGGCTTCTATAGAGACACCACCATGAGCGACAAAATCATCCCGATCACCCCCATCAACAGCCGCAGCGCCAACATCACCGAGGGCAAATCCCGCGCCCCCAACCGGTCGATGTACTACGCCATGGGCTATGAACAGAGCGATTTCGTCAAACCCATGGTGGGCGTGGCCAACGGTCACAGCACCATCACCCCCTGCAACAGCGGTCTGCAAAAGCTGGCCGATGCCGCCATTGAGGGCATCGAAGCCGCCGGTGGCAACGCCCAAGTCTTTGGCACCCCCACCATTTCGGACGGCATGGCCATGGGCACCGAGGGCATGAAGTACTCGCTGGTCTCCCGCGAGGTGATTGCCGACTGCGTGGAAACCTGCGTGCAAGGCCAGTGGATGGACGGTGTACTGGTGGTGGGCGGTTGCGACAAGAACATGCCTGGCGGCCTGATGGGCATGCTGCGCGCCAACGTTCCGGCCATTTACGTTTATGGCGGCACCATTTTGCCGGGCCGCTACCAAGGCAAAGACCTGAACATCGTGAGCGTGTTTGAAGCCGTGGGCGAGAACGCCGCAGGCAAGTTGAGCGACGAAGACCTTCTCGAAATCGAAAAGCGCGCCATCCCCGGCACCGGTTCGTGCGGCGGCATGTACACCGCCAACACCATGTCTTCGGCTTTCGAGGCGCTGGGTATCTCCTTGCCCTACTCCTCCACCATGGCCAACGTGCACGACGAAAAAGTCGAGTCGGCCAAAGAGTCGGCCCGCGTTTTGGTGGAAGCCATCCGCAAAGGCATCAAACCGCGTGACATCGTCACCCGCAAGTCCATTGAAAACGCCGTGGCCGTGATCATGGCCACTGGCGGCTCCACCAATGCGGTGCTGCACTTTTTGGCGATTGCGCATTGCGCAGGCGTTGAATGGACCATCGACGATTTCGAACGCATCCGCCAGCGCACCCCCGTGTTGTGCGACCTGAAACCCAGCGGCAAAGCTTTGGCTGTGGACCTGCATGTGGCCGGCGGCATTCCGCAAGTCATGAAGATTTTGCTCAACGCCGGTTTGCTGCACGGCGACTGCATCACCATTACCGGCCAAACCATTGCCGAGGTGCTCAAGGATGTGCCCGACGCCCCGCCCGAGCAAAGCGTGATCCACACCATCGACAACGCCATGTACAAGCAAGGCCACTTGGCCATCCTCAAAGGCAACTTGTCGCCTGAAGGCGCTGTGGCCAAGATCACCGGCCTGAAAAACCCGGTCATCACCGGCCCGGCCCGTGTGTTCGACGACGAACAATCGGCCCTGGAAGCCATCTTGGCAGGCAAGATCAAGGCCGGTGACGTGATGGTTTTGCGATACCTCGGCCCCAAAGGCGGCCCCGGCATGCCCGAAATGCTGGCCCCTACGGGCGCACTGATCGGCGCGGGTCTGGGTGAAAGCGTGGGCCTGATCACCGACGGCCGCTTCTCGGGTGGCACCTGGGGCATGGTGGTGGGCCACGTCGCCCCTGAAGCCGCTGCCGGCGGCACCATCGCGTTTGTGAATGAAGGCGACAGCATCACCATCGACGCGCACAAGCTGATTCTGGAGCTGAACGTGCCTGAGGCCGAAATTGCCAAACGCCGTGAAGGCTGGACACCCCCCGAGCCCCGTTACACCCGTGGCGTGCAAGCCAAGTTTGCCTTCAACGCATCGAGCGCCAGCAAAGGCGCGGTGCTCGACTTGTATTGACGCAGGACAGCGACAGTAAAAAAGCCCGCTAAAAAGCGGGCTTTTTTTTCGATCCGGCGGCCAGCGCCACACCGGATCAGGCGTTGATCACAGGCCGATGGCTGCGATACCCGCTTTGGCAATCTGCGCGTCTTCGTTCGACTTGACGCCGCTGACACCCACTGCGCCCAGGCAAAAACCGTCTTTCATGATCGGCACGCCGCCTTCGAGCATGCCCTGAATGGCAGGGGCCGACAAAAAGGACGTGCGGCCACCGTTGATGACGTCTTCGTAGACTTTGGATTCACGGCGGCCCAGGGCGGCCGTGTGGGCTTTGGCGGGTGCGATGTGGGATGAAATCGGTGGCGCACCGTCCAGACGGGCGAAATGCAGCAAATGACCGCCGCCATCGACAATGGCGATGCTCACAGCCCAGTTGTTTTTCAGGGCTTCGGCTTCGGCCGCAGCGGCGATGGCTTTGACATCGGACAGTTCGAGCGAGGATTGGGTTTTCATGGGGAGGGTCTGAAAAATGAAAACCACAAGCATACACGTGCAACGCCCACCGATTGGTCACCCCCAGTGCAAAACTGATTCACCCGGATAACCCCATCAACTGCCGGAAATCCCTGGTTTTTGTACCGCGCCCGGTTGGGGCCTCTACAATGGGCCAACCTTTTTCAAAGGCCTTTTAGGAGATACACCATGAGCGACCTTCGCACCCTCAATTCCGCTGACTGGGGCCATGTGGACCTGGCAGCACGCAACCGCGTTCTGC